>JAQIBO010000106.1 GCA_027859055.1 Spirochaeta sp. | reverse complement strand
GGAGCAGGCGGGGCTGCCGGGGGGTCAGGGACTGATGGCGCCGATAGCGGCGGGGACACCCGGTCAGCGCGAAGTTCCGCGCGGCCGGAGACGTCGCTGGATGAGATTCTGGAACGCGGGACGATCCGTGTGGGAACCACCGGGGACTTTTACATGAGTTTTATCGACCCGGAGACGAATGAGCGTCGCGGGCACGATGTGGATCTGGTGAACAAGCTTGCCGAGGATATGGGTGTCACCGTTGAGTGGGTGCCCACGGACTGGGCCAACCTGATCAGCGGGGTTGCCGCGGACAAGTACGATATCACCACCGGGGCGAGTTTCAATATGGGCCGCGCCAAGACCGCCGGGTACACCCTGCCGGTTATCAATGTGGGGACGGTGCCGCTGGTCCGTGCGGTGGATCGCAATCGTTTTGACGACTGGGACGATATAAACCGACCGGAGGTGGTGACCGCCGCCCGGCTGGGAACGGTGTTTGAGGACCAGGCGCGGGCCCTGGTACCGGAGTCGGACCTGCGGCTGATCTCGCAGCCGGCGACGGAGTACCAGGAGGTACTTTCCGGGAAAGCGGACGTGGCGGTAACGAGTCTCTTTGACGCCGCCAATCTGGTGGGCCAGTTCCCGGAGCTGGCGATCGCCGATGTGACACCCGCGGCGCGCAACGCGATCGGTCTGCTGGCTGCACGGGATGACCAAGAGTTGATCAACTACATAAACGTCTGGATTCAGATGCAGGAACGAAACGGCTATTTCGACGAGCTGCGAGACAAATGGAATCTCAGTCGGTAACTGCGAGACGGCCGCCGGCGCCGGCGCTGCTGGCGGTGGTCCGGCGTCCCCAGGTGTTCTGGGGCGCTCTGTCGGTGATCGCGGTGGGACTGATCGCCGCGGTGATCGCATTGCTGATTCGCAGCGGCGCGGCGAACTCCGGGTACAACTGGGGGTGGTATGTGGTCACCCCCTGGACCGCCGCGGGGGCGCGGAACAGCACGTTTCTGCTCCGGGGGCTGATTCCCACGGTGACCGCGGCGTTTGCCGCGTTCGGGCTCTCAATCGGGGTGGGTCTGGTGGTGGCGTTGGTCGGCTTTATCCCCTCCCCGCTGGCGCGGGGGTTTAACCGCCTGTGGGTGGAGGTCTTTCGCTCGGTGCCGGTGCTGGTGATGCTGTTGTGGGTGTACTACGGCCTGGCGATCTCGATCGGTCTGGATCTGAATCTGTTTGCCGCGACGGTGGTGGCGATGGCGCTGTGCGACAGCGCGTTTGAGGCGGAGATATTCCGCGGCGGGATTCAGGGAATCGCCCGCAGCCAGATTGAAAGTGCCCGGGCGATCGCCCTCACCCCGGCGCAGACGATGCGAATCGTGATTCTGCCGCAGGCGTTTCGGCACATTCTGCCGCCGCTGGGTAATCAGTTTGTCTATATGCTCAAGGTGAGCTCTCTGGCGTCGGTGATCGGCTTTGGAGAACTGACGCGCAAGGCGAATGAGCTGATCACCACGGAGTACCGGCCGCTGGAGATCTACACGTTTCTGATTCTTGAGTACCTGGTGCTGATTCTGCTGGCGAGCGCGGCGGTACGCTTTATCGAGCGGAAGCTGCGAGAGGCGACGCCGGATTGAGGTGGGGGCTGCCGCCGACGCGAGCCGCGCGCCCCACCGCCGGGGGCGCCCCCAATGCCGGGCGCCCGGGCGACTACGCCTCCTCCGGTCCCGTCAGCATCGCAACGGAATCGCCGTTGCCGTCGGCGCTTGTCCGGAAGAACGAGATCGTCTGTTGCAACTGCTCCGCCTGGCCGGAGAGTTCCTCAGCCATACTGGCCATTTCCTCCGACTGGGTGGCGTTTTGCTGGACCACCTGGTCCAGTTGCGTTATCGCATTGGTGATCTGGTCGGTTCCGGAGCGTTGCTCGGCGCTGCTTGCGGCGATCTCCTGGACGAGTTCAGCGGTCCTGCGAATGTCCGGTACCAGCGCCGCAAGGAGTTCGCCCGCTTCTGTGGCGACGTGAACGCTGTTTGTTGATACCTGGCTGATCTCTCCTGCGGCACCCTGGCTCCGCGCCGCCAGTTTGCGGACTTCCGCGGCCACAACGGCAAATCCTTTTCCGTGCTCACCGGCCCGCGCCGCCTCAATTGCCGCGTTCAGCGCCAGCAGATTGGTGTTTCGGGCGATCTCTTCGATAATGCCGATCTTTTCGGCGATGCTTTTCATCGCGGTGACGGTCTCGGTAACCGACTGACCGCTGCGTTCCGCGTCGGTGGTGGCTTTCTGCGCGACCTGGTCGGTCTGGTTGGCGTTATCTGCATTGGTCTGGATCGATGAGTTCATCTCCTCCATCGAAGCGGAAACCTCTTCTGTGCTCGCCGCCTGTTCCGCGGAGCCGGTGGACATCTGCTGCGAGCTTTCCGAAAGTTGCGCGCTCCCGGAGGTCACGTTATCCGAGGCAGACCGGATATCAGCGACGATCCCGTTGAGACGGGCCACCATTTCCCGCAGCGCGTTGGCGAGGATTCCCACTTCGTCTTTCTGGTGGACGCTGAGTTCCGCGGTCAGGTCGCCGGCGGCCACCGCCTGCGCAAACGCTACACCCGCTTCCAGCGGTCTGGCGATCGAAGTTGCAATAACCAGGGCGACTCCCAAAATAACCAGTGCCATGATCACGCCACCAATTATGACCGAAATGATAAGCGCACGAACCGGTGCCATCACCTCAGCCTGGTCTATTTCGGCAGCAAGTACCCAGTTTGTGTCGTAGACCGTAACCGGAGTCCACGCGGAAAAAACAGTACTTCCATTGTAGTCAGTAATGATCTCGGCACCCGTTCGTCCCTCCAGCCCGGCGCGAATCGCCGCGGTATCGACCGACCCGAGGTCAGGACGGGCAAACGATGCCAGGACGCTGTGATTCTCCGGATCGAGATAGGAGTCGGAGCGCATCAGTTTGTCCGGTCCGACAAGATAGGTCTCTCCGGTTTCTCCCATACCGGTACGTTCCTGCATAATCTCGTTGATCCGATCGATCGGCATCTGCAACGCGATAATCAGCTCTGTCTCGCCTTGATGAACGATCGGTTGCGCGATAAACGAGGCCGGTTCGCCGTTGGACGGCGCGTAGGGGCGAAAGTCACCGTAGGCAAAGTCGAGCGCGTTGATCGCCTCCTGTACGGCGTCGCCGAGACTGGAATCGGCGTACTCTCCGGTGAGAATATTCGTTCCAAAGTCCGCTTCTTCGGCGACGGAATAAAAGATCTCTCCTTCCGGGTGAATGAGAAAGAGGTCGTAGTACCCGTACGTTTCAACGTAGGACTCAAAGAAATCGACATCTTGTCCGGGGACCGGCAGAGCAACCGCTTCCTGGAAGTTCTTTATCGTGATAATCGCCCACTGGGCATTGGGGATTTCAAGCGGGCGATAGGTTGCCAGGACCAGGTCCCCGGCGGAGTTGGTGTACACGTCGGCGGAGGTCCGGCCGGCAGCAGCTTCGCGGACGTACAGGGGAGCTTCGTCGGTCAGGTCGTATCCAAAAACGAATTTTCCAACGCCGATCGCCTGAAGGTCATTCCGAATGAAAATCCGCCCCTCTTCCACGGATACAAGGTAGCTTTCGCCGGTCTCTCCGAGGCCGGTGCGAGCCGCCATGATCTGATTGAGCTGATCGTGGACGGTGCCACCAGGGGTGAGCTGATCGAGACTGGCCGGGTTGTTGGTAAAGTAGGACTCAACCGCAGCCGCCTGATTCTCCTGGATCGCACCGAGTTCGTCGAACGCAACCTCTTGTATCACGCTAACCGTGTTCATAAGGACGCCAAGATCTCCCTGGCGCTCATCAAAATAGCTTTCTACCTGCCCCAGCTTGATATCCCGGACAGCTGAAAGCTGGTCGAATGAGCTTTCCTCGAGGGCGTTTCCGGCAAGATTTCCGCTGTACGTTCCGATCAGGGCCAGGGGCACAAGTCCTACCAGAAGCAGAACGAGGATCAGCTTGGGTCGCATCCGAATATTTTTCATGTGGCCTCCGCTCTATAAGCGTAACCTCCAGCATGAGTATGTGCAAATTTATTTTACGTGGTGAAGCGCCCCACCCCGGCGGCGACCTCGTCGATCTGCTCTCCCAGCCGGGCGATTGAGTCCCGCAGGCTGACTGAGCCGTCGTTAATCTCGCGCAAGCCGACGTTTACCTCCGACAGCGCCTGCACCAGCGACGTACTTGCCTCCGACACCGTGGCCGTCACCTGGGATATGTCCTTGACGCGATGCCCGATCGCCTCCTCGCCTTCCTGCACGGCGATACTGCCGTCGCGGAGGACCTGCATGGCGTGGACGATCTCGTCACTGCCGGTGGACAGCTCCCGGGTGGTCGATTCGATCTCCGAGAAACCTTCGACAAAGGCGTGGACCCCGGTTGATATCTCGGCAAAAGTGGTTTGTGAGGTGGCGTTGGAGGTGAGCAACGTTTCGATGTCCGTGGTGAAGCTCTTCACCGAGGTGTCGATCACCGACGAGCGGTGGCTGGATTCTTCAGCGAGTTTACGAATCTCTTCGGCAACAACGGCAAACCCGCGACCGTAGTCACCGGCATGGGCCGCCTCAATCGCGGCGTTCATCGCCAGCAGATTCGTCTGCGCGGCGATCCCCTTGATCAGGCGGCTGGCTTCCTTGATCTCGTCAAGACGATTGGCAAACTCCTGCACATTGGTCCCCACCGTCCGGGCGGCCTCGCTTCCGTTGCCCGCATTGGCGGCAAGTTCCTTCGCCTCGGTGGTCCGCTTCTCGCTGATCGTCGCGATCGAGCGGATACTCGCGGCCATCTCCTCGATGGAACTGGTTGTTTCCTCGATCGCCGACGCCTCCCCGGAAAGCTGGTCGCGAAAACCGGTAAGGGTCTGGTCGATCGCATCAACGGCGCCCTCGGCCCGTTCAACCGCGCTGCCAAGGCGGTCACCGAGGTCGGTGAGGGACTGGACGTTGGCGGTGATCTCATTGACCGCCACGGCGGTTTCTTCACTGGTGGAGACCACCTGCGCCTTGATCGTCTCCGCCTCTGTGGCGGTTTGTTTGGTACTGCGCACGATCTCCCGCACCTGTTCCACAAACCCGTTGAAGTGGCGCGCCAGGGCGGTGACCTCGTCGCTGCCGCGGGCGTCTATCCGGACGGTGAGGTCTCCCTGCCCTTCGGAAAGTTCCTCGCTTCGCTGCGCGAGGAGCCTGATCGGGCGGGAGATGACGCCGCCCAGTACCGTCGCGCCAAGAGCTCCCAGAACGAGCGCTCCGACGATCGCGGTAATCACGGCGATCACGATCTGCCGAATCGGCCCGTAAAACTCGTCAATATACGGCGCAAGAACGACGATCCAGTCGATTTCGGGAATGTGGGCGAAATAGCCGACCTTCTCGCGACCGGCGTTTTCCCCGACT
>JAQIBO010000096.1 GCA_027859055.1 Spirochaeta sp. | reverse complement strand
CCGCGGTGCCGGGCGGGCCGGCAACCCTGTCACCATCGGCCCCGGCGCCGCCCCCGTACCCGGCCGATCCGGTCCGCGGCCGACCGCTCTCGGGAGCGCCCGCCTCCCTCAACGCAAGTTCAATCTTGGTCCATTCATCGCCGGAGACGGAAAACGCGCAGCGGGCGTGGGAAAATTCGTATGTCAGGGAGTACGGGTCGGCGTCGCTGCCGAGGAGCGCGCCGAGGGAAAGCCATGTGTTGTTTCTGTCGTGCATAGATGGGCAATTTTACCGCGCGCCCGCCTCCGCGACTACCGTGAAAGCCTCATCCTCTACTACTCTCCCAAAGATCGTTGTATACTGCGGTTGTTTACCGGGGGAGATGCCGACGGTACTCGGAGCGGAAACGCACCAGGTTGCCGCGGCGCCGTTACCCCCACCAGGAGGCCAGAAATGAACAAAAACGCGTTCCGGTCCGGACGCACACGTATAGCGATCACGGTGTTGTTGCTCGTCGTCGCCCTGCCGATCACCGCCCAGTCATTTGGCGGCGGGATTTCCGTCTTCGTCCCCTGGGACATGTTTGAAGGAGAAACGGGAAGTCTGTCCTTTGAGACATCCGCCGAAACCGCCCTTGGTCTGGGTGAGTACTTCAGCATTCCCCTGGGTGTCGCCTACAACCAGGTCTACGGAGCATCGGTAACGGGTACGGTTCGGGAAGACGATTCCAACCTCAAGACATCCGGGCCGTGGTTCTATACCGACAGCCTCCTCCCGTACCTTCTCGGAAAGATAACGATCCCCGCGGGTCCCCTCTACTTTGAACTGTTCGGTGGGGGGGCCCTCAACTGGAACGCCAGCGTGCGTCCGTTTCACGACCGTATCGCCCGGGATCTCCGCGACGCCGGGGCGTTTGGGGCAACCAGCGGCTCCGTTGCCGTGACCGATCTGACGGTCAACAGCGGTATCGGGTATGGATGGGTGGCCGGCGCATCTGCGGGGGTACGGATAGACCAGATCAGCGTTGGCCTCACCGGTACGTATCGCCACATCTATCACGACCTCACTATAGAGGGCGAATATTTCCGGCCCGACGACGCGGGCAGCACGTTTGACACCAACTCCGATGATTTTGCCGTCAAGAACCTGACGATGCTCATGAATGGAATATCCATCGGCATCAACGGCAGCTTCTCCATGTAGCCCGGTCCGGCCGGTCGCGGTCAGCGGCCGCGGTCAGGCGCGACCCGCCGCCCACAGGTCTCACGGAGCACGGTGCTTCCGTCCCACAGCGCGCACCGCGCCGCACAGCCAGCGATCTTACCTGGCCACCGCCTCCTCGACTACCATGGAAATCTCTTCCTCGGAAAAGATGCGGTCGATATCCAGGATGATAATAAAGCGTTCGTCCTGCTTGCCGATTCCGCGGATAAAATCGGTGTTGATTCGCGTCCCGATCTGCGGCGACGGCTCTATCTGCTCCTCGTCCAGGTTGATTACCTCCTGAACGCTGTCCGCCAGCGTCCCGACGGTCACGGTATCGCCGTTGATCTCCACCTCCATCACGATGATGCTGGTGTCAATCGTCTTTTCCGTTTCGCCCATGCCAAATTTGAGGCGCAGATCTATCACCGGTACCACACTGCCGCGCAAGTTGATCACGCCACGCATGAATTCCTGCGTCCGGGGTACCCGCGTTACCGTCGTATATTCCAGAACTTCCTTTACATCGTACACCTGAACCGCGTACTGCTCCTCCGCCAGCGTAAACGTAAGATACTGACTGGTTGTGGCGCGTACTTCATCACCCATGCTGTTCCTCCGTGTAGCTCAATCGTAGTGCACCGGCACCGACATTGCAAATGAAAATCGGTACAGGTCGAACCTCGCGCTTCCGCGGCGCGTTACCCCGATATCCCGTCGATAATCTTCGACACGATCCGCTGTGCCGCCCGGCCGGTAATCCCCTCCGCCTCGGCGGCGGCGCGAGCGCGGTCGGCCGGTTCGCTCCCGTCACCGGGGGTACTCAGCAGCCGTTGCACCACCGCAAACTCGCTGCGGGAAAAGCGCACTCCCCCCCGGACGTGCTCGTCAAACGCCTCGGTGGCGATGGGACACACCCGCCGGGTGATATCAAAGATCTGCTCCGCGTAGACGCGGATCTCGTACTGGGCGTGGGCGTCCATGCGCAGGCGCAGAAAGTGAAACAGGTTGTGCAGGTCAATCTGCCAGTACCACTCGGTGTAGGTAGACAGGGGCAGGTTGATCCGCGCCAGCTCTCGGGCGACGTCGTGGTCCAGGAGGCGCTCGTATCCGTCGTAGGCGGCGCGCTGCTGCTGCGCCAGCGCCTCCCGCACCGCCTGTTGCGCGGCCTGGTCAAAGCCGTCGGCCTCGCGGCCCTGCTTGTTGTCCTGTGCCTGCGGGGCGATCGCGTTGCCCGCCGGCAGGTAAAACTCGTCCTTCATCACGCTGTAGCGCCCGCTGATCTCGTTGAGGCGGGCGGTGCGGTGGCGCACCCACTGCCGTGCCACAAAGACGGGCATCTTGGTGTGAAAGGTGAGGACCACCTGTTCAAACGGAGAGGTGTGTTCGTTGCGCAGGAGATAGTTGATGAGGCCCTTGTCCTCGCGGTACGTCTTGGTTCCCGCTCCGTAGGAGACGCGCGCGGACTGCACTATCCGCTGGTCGCCGCCAAGATAGTCCACCAGGCGCACAAACCCGTGGTCCAGTACGGGAAATTCTTTGTCCAGGATCTCTTCCGCCGCCGCTACCGTCTCATGCGCCATCGCTCACCCTCCTCATCGCGCCGATTGTATACGAGATCGGCGGGGAAGCGCTATATTGGCACCATGAACCGTTTCCGGCGGGGTACCGCCCGCGCTTTTATGCTCGTCCCTCTCCTGGCGCTCCTGTTCAACGCGCCGGCGTACCTCCATGCCCAGTCCTACGCGGGAAGCGACAGCGACTACATCCGCGTCTGGGGGGAGCAGCAGGACGACAACAGCTACGACTTCTACGCCGCCAACTCCCACTTCATACCGATGTACATCTCCGTCAGCTTTGACCAGCTCATCAGCCTGACTCCCACGCAGGATCTGCCGTGGACCGGGGCGATCCAACCCGGGACGGAACGGCAGTTGCTCTTCTCCCTGTTGCCCACCACCAACCGCGGGCGCATCGGCTACAACCTGCTCTACTCCTTTGCCGAGGGCAACCCGGAAACCGCGCGTCACGACGACGGGTACCGCTACCTCTTCCCCTTTGCTCACGGCACCAAACACCGCATCACCCAGGGGTACGACGGCAACTTCTCTCATTTCGGCGAAAACCAGTACGCCGTGGACTTCAACCTGGATGAGGGCACGCCGGTGTACGCCGCCCGCGGCGGCGTGGTGGTGCGGGTGAAAGCGGACGGTCGCGTCGGTGGTCCCTCCGCGTCGTACGCCAACCGGGGCAACCTCATCATGATCGCCCACGACGACGGCACCTTCGGCAACTACGTGCATTTACAGTATCGCGGCGTCGAGGTCTCCGTCGGGGACCAGGTTGAGGCGGGTCAGCTTATCGGCTACAGCGGCAACACCGGTATTTCCAGCGGGCCGCACCTGCACTTTGACGTCCGCATTCCCCTGCCCACCGGGCGCATGCAGAGCATCCCCTTTCAGTTTCGCGGCTACGACGGAGCGGCGGTTGCCCCCACCGAGGGCGGCTTGTACTACGCCACCCACCCGGGAAAACCGCCGTTTGAACGCGTCTTCGGGCGCGACCTCACCCCGGAAGACTTTGCCGGGCACCGGGAGCAGATCCCCCGGACCGACCGCATCGAGTTTCGCACCGAAGAGTACGACCTCACCTACGCGGTCTACATCGGCAACGGCTTTGCCGACGAGATCAGCGCCACCATCGGTTTCAACCTGGTCAACATGCGCGCAGAGGCACAACTGCCGATCGAGCTGACGATCCCACCGCAAACGGAGGTGTTTCTCACCCTGCTCCGGGCGGACCCGGAGGGCAACCGCTGGCAGTACGCACCGACAGTGAGATACCGGCGCACGCAGTAAGGATTGCGCAGGGCGGGTTTGGCCCCACGCCGCGCATTTCTGTTGCGCAACAGCTCCGGCGGGTCTACAATTCAGGTGAACCAATGAACAACCGGTGGATCGTTGTATTCTCCATCGTTCTCGTATTTCTTGTTGCGGCAAGCGGGTGCAACAACGGGTCACAAACAGCGGATCCCGGAACGCTGGATGTCGCTGTTCTGGGAATCGACGGTGATGTCGTTGCTCTGGGT
>JAQIBO010000003.1 GCA_027859055.1 Spirochaeta sp. | reverse complement strand
CCTCTGGGCACGCGATACCGCACTTTCTGACGGGTAAGTGATTTTGTTGAGAGCCAACTGGGCGTCTTCCCGGTTCTTTAACGAAATGAGCAGCTCTATCGGTTCCGACATACTTTCCGTCGCGAAGAACGGTAACTTCGTCGGAGATCTCGAACACTTCGTCCATCTTGTGGGTGATGTAAATGACCGCAACGCCCTTGTCGCGCAGGCTGTTGATCAACCGGAAGAGGTGGGCAACTTCTTTTTCGGTGATCGCCGAGGTGGGCTCGTCCATGATAATCAGTTTGGAGTTGTACGAGATCGCGGTAGCGATCTCAACCATCTGCATGCTTGCAATACTCAATTCGACCATCTTGGCCATCGGATCTATTTTCAGATCCAGGCTGTCAAACAGTTCCTGGGTCTTTATATAGAGCTCTTTGTGATTCACCCACCCGAACCGACCGCGGATCGGCTCACGACCCAGAAAGATGTTCTCCCCAACGGTCATATGCAGGATCGGCGTTAGCTCCTGGTGGATCATTGAAATACCGTGGGTGAGGCTGCTGTGGACATCCATTTGCAGGTGCTCTACCCCGTCGAAGCGAATCGATCCATCGTCGGGTGTATAGATCCCGAGGAGGACCTTCATCAGGGTTGACTTGCCTGCTCCGTTCTCACCCATGAGGGCGTGCACGGTACCCGGCCGCACCTTGAAAGAGACATCTTGCAAAGCCTTCACACCGGGAAAGCTCTTACTGATGTGCTCCAGTTCAAGGAGATAATCTTCCGCCATTCCATTCTCCTCTATAGTGGATACAAAACCGGCGCCAGTGACGGCGCCGGTATTTTTTAAACTACTGGACCTTCGGTAGTGTTATTCAACACCCCAGAGTGCCAGGAACTCGTCGACCTTGTCCGGCGTAACCGGCTGATAGGGGACGTCGGTGATCTTGGGGAGGTCTTCGCCGCGGGCGGCTTTGATCGCCGCTTCAAGACCGGCAAATCCCTGGCCATAGGCGTCCTGGAACACGGTCACGTCAATTTTGCCCTCTTTCATGAACTGCAGGGCGTCAGGAGTCGCATCAACACCGGCGATGTAGACCTGATCCAGCATACCAACCTGCTCCAGCGCCATTGCCGCACCGATTGCGCTTTCGTCGTTGTTCCCGACAACCGCATCGATGTTAAAGCCGGCCTGAATCCAGTTTTCCATCAGCTCAAGCGCTTTTGCCCGCTGCCATTCAGAGGTGCCTTCTTGCACAACGTTGATGCCGGGGTATTGCTCAAAGATTTCCTTGTTACCGGCGGTACGGCCCTGTTCAGCGGGATGGCCGGGCATGCCGTGGATGATGACCACGTCCCCTTCACCACCAAGCATTTCGGCGATCGCCTCACCCTGTACGCGACCGGCAAACTCTTCGTCGGAACCAACGTAGGTTGCCAGACGGCTGAGGACCGGCTCATCCGGGCGGCGGTTGACGGCAACGACGGGAATACCGGCGGCTTCCGTCTGGTCGAGGATCGGTTCAAGCGTCTGGATCTGGACCGCGACGATAACGATAGCGTCAACACCCTGGGTGATAAACGTGTCGACCTGACTCTGCTGCAGAGCGGGATCGCCTTTTCCATCAACCATCGTGAGCCGCACGCCGAGTTCTTCAGCCGCGTTCTCAAAACCTTCGTGCATGTAGGACATCCACTTATCATCGAAGCGGGCCGCGGCGACACCGATGTGAAGCTGATCTTCACCCTCTTCACCCTGACCACCGGCCCACAGAGCCGAACTGGCCATAAGGACCATCATCACTACAAGCACAGAAACAACAATTCGTTTCATATAACCCCTCCTTTGGGATTGTTTGGTTTACGTGGCCTGCACGCCACTTATTCATGAAAGACCGGGTTTGGGCATTTGTCAAGAACAGATTGTCTGAACAAGTGAAAATCACTTAATCGATAAAAAACAATCGTTTGCATTGCCGGGTTCACCACCAATAAATAGAACTTTATAACGATTTATTGATATAATTAATACTTCCTGTGATGGCGTTCCGCATCGCCGTCACCGACAAATCGTGCACCGAGGGAGAGAACGGCTCAAACGACGCGCTCCCCCTGTAGCCTGCGGCACGGATTTTCTGCAGACTTTCGACGTTTCCCACGCGGTCGTCAGCGTCAACGTAGACGCGGTCGGGGTCCCGAAATTCCGCGACAGGTCCCGCTTTGGTCACTCCCGAGATGTGGACAATGCCGATCAGCTCCGCCGGTACGGCCGCGCTCCCGAGAACGGACGGGTCCATTCCGGCGACGGCAAAGTGGAAGGTGTCGAGGGTCAGTTGAAAGGTGTCGCTGCCGATTTCACCGATAATCTCGGCGGCCAGCGCCGGGTCCCGGAGAGAGCTCTCGGGAAACCCGAGGGGTTCCACAAGGCCGATAACACCGGCGTCTTCGAGAATCGGGCGGTACTGCTGGAGCGTCTCCCTGGTGTCCCGCGCCATTTCTGTCCGGGAGCGGGTGTCTCCGGCATCACAGTGGGGGCACATCACGATCGCCGGATTTCCAAGCTCCCGCGCGTACCCCGACAACCGTTTGAGCTCCGTGGTTGCGTCGCCTGCGGCGGAGGGAAGATTGAAGTGCTGCACCGCGTTAATCGTCAACACGCGCAACCCGTGGCGGCCGAGGCGGTCGCGCACCTCCGCCGCGTCCATCGAATCGATCACGTCAAAGCCGGCCAGGTCGTTGCGCAGCTCAACGCCGACTCCGCCAACCGCGGCGGTCAGGTCAAAGAACGCCGCCAGATCCAGACTGGGGGCGACCATTCGGTTTACCCCAAACTGCATGTTTTCCATCTCGTTTTCTCCTTCTGGAGTGGGCCGCTGTTATGGCAGCGAGACCCACCTCTTATCATTCTTATTGCTTTCAAGCACCGCTTCCACAAATTCCATCCCGTGGATTCCCTCGTCGACGTCCGGAAAGTCGTAGGTTCCGGCAGTGCCGGCGGCGCGATCCCGGATTGCGCGAAAGAACTCGCTGTAGAGGTTGGCAAACGCCTCCAGATACCCTTCGGGGTGACCGATCGGGATCCGGGAC
>JAQIBO010000441.1 GCA_027859055.1 Spirochaeta sp. | reverse complement strand
ACATCACCCGGGACCTGCTGTCGGATCGCCTGGACCTGCGCCAGCTGCAGGCGGTGGAAGCTATTCTCGAACAGCAGTACTTTCTCACCGACGCCCGGCGCGCCCCGGTACTCAGTTTCGGGTGGTCGTATGATCCCACATTCGGTGGTGATCCCCTGGAGGACGACATTTTTGACGGTGACCGATGGGACCAGCGCAGCGGCGCGTTCACGATCACCATCACCCAGCCGCTGGATCCGTGGTTGCCCTACAGCCAGACGCGCAACGATCTTGCCGATATGGAGCGCCAGCGGCAACAAAACCGGATTCAGCAGCAGCAGGCGCTGAACGGTGCCGAGATCGAGGTGCGCAGTCTGATTCGCGCGACCGAGGCCGCGGAAGAGACCGTTGCCGCCCTGGAGTTCAACATCGAATTGGCACAGCGCGCCTTTGAACTGGCTGAAATCGGCTACCGCAA
This sequence comes from Spirochaeta sp., assembly GCA_027859055.1. Classification (GTDB taxonomy): domain Bacteria; phylum Spirochaetota; class Spirochaetia; order DSM-27196; family Alkalispirochaetaceae; genus Alkalispirochaeta. The sequence continues at coordinate 4,898 of JAQIBO010000441.1, read as the reverse complement.
CGGGCTGCGTGACCTTCTGGAGGTACAAAACGCCGAAGTGGAGCTGCAAAGCGCCCGGTTTGAGCTTCTGAAGCAACGCAAGCAGATTATGGACAATCTCCTGGATCTGGAGTTTGCCCTGAATACGACGATCGATGAAATAACGGAATAGCCCGGTGCCGTGAAATGCCACGGTGCAACCGGAGGGAGAAGACGATGAGAAGAGAGATGACCCCCCCGACAGATCGACCGCGGCGACGGAGCGCCCGGAAGACGAACGCCGGACGCGCGCTTGTGCTGATCGCCCTTGTGTTCCTTGTCGCCGGCTGCGACAGATTCCCCGGCGGCGGACGCGGGTCCCGCGGGGATGAAACGGCAGCGAACGGCGCGGAATCGGAATCGGTGGTGCGCGGCCGCAACGTCGACACCGTCTTTGCCGTCAACGTAACGCCGGCGGTAGAGGGGGAAATCAACAACTACATCGAGGTCAACGGCGACGTGCAAAGCACCGCCAGTATCGACGTTTACTCCAACACTGCCGGGGAGGTGGTGCGCCTCTACCATGGAATCGGCGATACCGTCGCCGCCGGGAAGGTGCTGGCGGAGATTGATCCCTCCCGGCCGGGACAGAACTTCTCCCTCAGCCCCGTCACCGCACCGATCAGCGGCACAATCACCCGGTTGCCGGTGCGGGTCGGCTCCAACGTCAGCCCCAGCGCGCCGGTGGCGCAGGTCTCCCGGACAAATGAACTGGAGATCGTCGTCCAGATCGCCGAGCGGTTTGTCTCCAAGGTGGAGCGCGGACTCCCCGCAATTATCCAGCTCGACGCGTTTCCGGAGCGCCGGTTTGACGCGGTAGTGCGGGAGCTCAACCCGGTTGTCGACCCGATGACGCGAACCCTGGAGGTCACACTGCGCTTTATCGGCAACGCCGAGCGCGTCCGGCCGGGAATGTACGCGGAGGTTCGGATCATCACGGAGCAGAAAGAGGGCATCGTGAAAGTGCCCGGCGACGTGCTTATCCGCCGGTTCGGAGAAACGTTCGTCTACGTCGTCACCGATGAGGAAACGGCGGAGCGGCGGGTGGTGAATCCCGGTATCGAGATCGACGACAAGCTGGAGATCACCGACGGGCTGGAGCCGGGAGAACGGGTCGTCTACCAGGGACAGAACCTCCTTGAGGACGGCGCCCGCGTTCGCGTGGTGGATACGGTTGAACCGTTAACCGCAGAAGACACGATCCGGTAACGACTGAAGGAGCACCTATGAGCGTCAGCAAAACGGTAGTCGGGCGGCCGACCACAGTTCTGATCATATTCATTCTCGTTGCCGGCTTTGGCCTGTACTCCACCAGAGACCTGGCGATAGACCTCTTCCCGGAGATCAACCCGCCGGTCCTGATCCTCTTCAGCAACTACGAGGGCGCCGGCCCGGAGGAGATAGAGAAATCGGTCACCCGCCCGCTGGAAGGGCAGCTTTCCAACGTCAGCAACATCGAACGGATCAGCAGCACCTCCAGCGAGGGGTCCAGCCAGATTCAGCTGGAATTCACCTTCGGGACCGACATGACCGAGGCCACCAACGAGGTTCGCGACCGCCTGGAACTGGTCAAGGATGTGCTGCCCGAAGAGGCGACCTCTCCGCAGATTTTCAAGTTTGATCCGGCGCTGATTCCTATTCTGCAACTGGAGGTCTCCGGCAACCGCAGCCCCGAGGAGCTCCGGGAGCTGGCGGTGAACACGATTCAACCCCGGGTGGAACAGATCGAGGGCGTTGCCCTCGCCAGCGTACGCGGCGGCCGCGAACAGGTGGTCCGCGTGGAGATTCCCCAGAACCGCCTGGAGGCGTACGACCTCAACTTCACGCAGATCGCCGGCGCACTGCGCAGCAACAACGTCCAGCTCTCGGCGGGAAATATCAACGAGGGCAACCGCAGCTACCTGGTGCGTACCGCCGGAGAGTTCCGCTCAATTGAGGAGATTCGCAACACCGTTATCACCTACCGTGGCGATACCTCCGGCGGCGCCGTAGGTGCCGCCGGAGCCGCCGCCGGATTCAGTGACGGAAATCCAAGCGCCGCGGTCCGCCTGCGCGACATCGCCAACGTCTCCAACGGCTACCGCGACGAGACCAGCGCGGTGTACATCAACGGTGAACCCGGCGTGTTCGTCATCGTCCAGAAGCAGAGCGGGACCAACTCCGTTCAGGTCGCCGACAACGTAATCAACCGGCTTGACGATATCAACGAGGCGCTCCCGATCGGGGTGGAACTCAGCGTGGTTGAAGACACCACCACCCTCATCCGGGACAGTCTCGCCGACGTTTCCAGTTCCGCGATTACCGGCGCGATTCTGGCGGTCCTGATCCTCTTCTTCTTCCTGCGCAGCCTGCGGACCACCCTCATTATCGCGATCTCGATACCGGTGTCGATCATCGTCACCCTGATGTTCATGTACTTCGCCGGGCTGACTCTCAACCTGATGACCCTGACCGGTCTGGCTCTGGGTATCGGCATGCTGGTGGACAACAGTATCGTTATCCTGGAGAACATCTTCCGCTATCGGGAAAAGGGCGCCAAACTCACCTCCAGCGCGATTCTCGGCAGTCAGGAGATGATTACCGCGATCACCGCCTCCACCTTGACCACGGTAATGGTCTTTGTGCCGCTGGCGCTCTTTCGGGCGCAGCTGGAGGTGATCGGGGAGCTGTTCAGTGATCTGGCGTTCACCGTCGTGATCAGCCTGCTCAGCTCCCTGGCGGTGGCGGTCTTCCTCATCCCGGTGCTGACCAGCCGCTACCTGCCGATCAGTTCGCGCAAACAGGCGCCCCTGCGCGGCGTGCTGCGCTGGATCGACGACCGGATGGCGGGCATGTTCACCGGCCTGGACACACGCTACAAACGGAGCCTCGCGTTTTCACTGCGCCACAAGTGGATCGTGATCGTTCTGGTTCTCGGGGCGTTTGTCGGCAGCCTGTTCATGATCCCGATGACCGGGTTTGAGTTTACCCCGGACCAGGAGGAAGACTCGGTCCAGCTTGACGTGGAGATGCCGATCGGCACGCGTCTGGACGTGACCCGTTCGGTGTTACGCCAGATGGAGGCGATCGTCGAGGAGGAGGTCAACGTCTATCGGGACATCATTATCGAGGTGGGTGAACCGGCGTTCTTCGGCTTTCTCGGCGCCGCGGACACCAGCAAAGGAAGCCTGACGGTGATCCTTCCCGAGTACGGTCAGCGCGAGGAAACCGACGTGGAGGTGCAGGAGATCCTGCGAACCCACTTCAACGATTTTCCCGGAGCGGTCTTTTCCTTCGGCGGCGGCGGCGGCCCCGGCGGCGGCGGATTCAACGCCTCACCGATAGAGATCACCCTGCGCAGCGAGGACCGGGACCTGATGCGCCGCACCGGGGAACGGATCATCGAGCTCATCGAGGATGAGGTCCCGGCGGCAACGGAACCGCAGATGAACCTGGCGGAGGGCCTCCCGGAGGTGGAGATCGTCATCGACCGCCAGAAGGCGTACGAACTCGGCCTCAATATCAGCACGATCGGCCGGGAGGTACGCGCCAACATCGACGGCATTACCGCCGGCCGCTTCCGGCAGGGAGGCACCGAGTACGATATTCTTCTCGTCCTGGAGGAGCGCAGCCGCGACCAGATCCCGGACCTGCAGCGGATCTTCATCAACAACCAGTTCGGCCGGCAGATACCGCTGTCGAGTATAGCGGAGATCAGCCGCACAACCGGGCCGGTGAGCATCACGCGGCAGGACCAGAGCCGGACGCTTACCGTGACGGCCGGGCTTGCCCAGGGAGAGACGATCGACGTAGTCATGCCGGAGATTCAGCGACGCATCCAGGCGGAGATTCCCTCCACCGACGAGCTGGTTATCACCTACGGCGGCGACTTTGAGGACCTGCAGGAGTACGGCCGGACGTTCATTTACGTTCTGCTGATTGCGGTGTTTCTGGTGTTTGGCGTCATGGCCAGCCAGTTTGAGTCGTTTCTCGACCCGTTCATTATCCTCTTTACGGTACCGTTGACGCTGATCGGCGTCATCCTTCTGTACGTGGGAACCGGCACCAACTTCAGCCTCTTCACGGCGGTGGGGTTGGTCGTCCTCGTCGGAATTGTGGTCAACAACGGCATCGTGCTGGTGGACTACACCAACCTGCTGCGCAAGCGCGGCATGGGAATTACCCAGGCGTGCATCGAGGCGGGCGGCAACCGGCTGCGCCCGATTCTCATGACCACCCTTACCACCGTACTGGGACTGGTGCCGGTGGCGTTTGCCGCCGGTGAAGGCTCCTCTCTGGTACAACCGATCGCCAAGACGGTGGTTGGCGGCCTCACCGTGGCGACGCTCCTCACGCTCTACCTTGTCCCGGTTATCTATGCGATATTTAACCGACTCAGCGAAAAACGGATCGCCCGGAAAGAGCGGCGCCGGGAGCGCCGGGCGGCACGCCGCCGGGACGCGGACACAGCCAGCACGGCCAACACAGAGGTGGAAAACGCATGAGTGACAAGCAACACACCGATAACAACCCGACAGTTCGCGTGGAGGTGGTGGCCAACCGCTCCGTCCAGGAAGATTTCTTTGAGCGCCTTGATCGCCGCGGCGTCGGCGCGCACTACACCCTCTTTCCGGAGGTCCAGGGCGCCGGCGTAGCGGGCCCCCGGCGCGGTGACCACATCTGGCCGGAAGAGAACTTCGTCTACGTCACCTACGTGGACGTGGAGGAGGCGCGGGCTATCAAGGACGAGGTCGAGGAGCTGAAACGGTTCTTCGAGAACGAGGGCATCCGCTTTTTTGCCGTCCAGGGGCTTACTTTGTGATACGCGCCGGCCTCCGCCTCCCCGGCTCCCGCCTCCCCGGCTCCCGCCTCCCGGGCTCCCGTCTGGCGGGGGCCGTGGG
>JAQIBO010000360.1 GCA_027859055.1 Spirochaeta sp. | reverse complement strand
ATCGTTTCGTCTTTTTTTACGTGGTGAAGCCGGATAAACGATGGGATCTGGCTCTCGTCTTCGAAATGACAGCGTAGAGCGTCCATGATGGCGAGTTTGAGCTCGTCGATCGTGTCAGCGTCGGTGAAAATCGAGTCGGTGCCGCCGGTGGCCTGCGCGGTAAACCCGCCTTCGGGATCCTCTTCAACGAGGAATAGTATCTCATGCATATTTGTCTCCTGATCGCCTTCCGTCCCAACGCTACTTTTGGCGCGTATGCCGACGAGCTGAATCTGCTGCACTCAGTGTAACACAAGGGACCGGGGCTTTGTTTTGCCCAACCGGGTGTACTCCGCCTGAAGGGCCGAGAGAAACCGGTCGGGTGGGGTCGGTCCGGGCGTCAGGGATGTCGCTGCGCCGGTAATGTCCCTGACATTCCGGGACATTACGGTTTTGCACCGGTTTTTTTGGCGTTATCGTGCCGCCCCCACCGAGGCGGGTGACGCAGTGGGTATCGGGGTGGGCATCGCAGAGCACTCGTGTTCGAATTACCCAGAATCCGGAATGGATGCGGAGACGGGTACGCCGGGCGTCGGGACGGCAGCGATGGCTGGGTTGGATCGACGTTGACCCTACAACTACAATGTACTACAGTTGTTTCGTGGTCTACTATGATGCAGACATTCAGAAGGCGATCAAGAAGGGATCGTTGCCTAAGAACGTTGCAGCGCTCTTCAGATCCACTTTTGAAGTTCTGGACTCTACGAGGGATTTGAATCTTTTCGATATCAAGCAACTGACGTCGAACACGGAAACGGTGTTCTACCGGCTGAGAAAAGGGAAAGACCGGGCGATCTTCATTATTAACGACGACGAATTCTATGTACTGGATATCGCGAAGCGAGACGAGGTGTATAAACGATGGCCGTAGTATCTGTGCGACTGAATGAACAGGAAGAGAAAGTACTGGAATACCTGACTGAGTATTTCCACGAAGAGAAGTCAAGTCTCCTTAAGAAGTCGATGTTTGAACTCTACGAAGACACGCAGGACATCCGATTTGTCGATACGTATCTCGAAGAAAAGGGACTGCGGAAAGAAAACTTTGTTTCCGCCGATGACCTTTTGGACTGACGTCAGAGATCGTCGGCGATCTCGGTGAGTCTTGCGTGGACGTAATCCCAATACCCCGGATTCCTGAACAATTCGTCTGATTGATTGCTCGGGAGGAAGCGTCGGAGTTCGAACTGATACTGCGCATATACGTGCTGCATACCGGCGATACGGGTTTTGAGTTCGGTGCGGAATGACGATCGATCAACCTGACGGTCATCTATTTTCCGGTACACCAGCGAAGGGTCCAGTGGAACGACGCGCTGGAGGAGAAACAGGATATCCCATACGTCACGATATTTTATCCGGGATCGTCGTAACGCCAGGGCCACGATTTTATCGGCGAGGATCTCCTGCCGGGATTCAGCATTGAGGATGAGTCCCGCCGTTCCCATATCCATATTGTAGTGCTGCATGATTGTGGCGGGACGTGCGTCGTAACTCGAGCGGGAGCAGATATCGAGGTGGATCTTCTGCATCGGAAGATCGGGGCGTTCCGGACGGGTGATAATCCTGATTTTCCAGGTGTCGGTATCACCGGCATCCCTGACCGGCTCGGTCACGGTGACATCGAGGTCTTCAGAAAGGCGTACCGAACCATAGATGTTCCGTAGACAGGTGCCCCCAATGAACACGAGTTCGTTAAGATACCCCGCCCGGGACATGATACGCAGTACGTCATGGTGCAGAATTTCTTTTTCGACCGCAGGTCTGAGCGTTTTGAGACCGGGCTGGGCGGAGATAGCATCCTCTACAAGGGTGTCAAAAAGGTTCATCGATGGTACTCCAGTCTATGAGATCCAGCGGTCGCTTGCAGCGTTTCATGTCGGCAAGCGCGAGGGGGACCGATGCGCGCCAGAGGCGACAGGTTGGATCAAAATGCACGGAAAGTGCGATTTCTTCGGGGCGACGGGTGGTGTGAATAAACTCTATGGATCCCAGGTCGCCGCACCGGACGATGGAGGATCGGCCGCCGGTAATAACGGTGAGCCACTGGAGCGGAACCTGGGATATGACTCCGGCATCACTCAGTGCCGTTTCCAGACTGATGTAGTTAAAGGTGTCTGCCCGCAGTTTGGCGGCGATGTGGCAGAGCGTGTAGCCCCTGGGGTACGGAGCGCGAGGATAGAGATACACGCCGCGGCAGGGGTGTTCAAGAAGCCCGTCTACAACGGCGCGGGAAAGCACCATCTTCAACGCCGATCGGGAAATCTCAGAAAATGCCGGTGACAGGTCGTCCAGATCGAAGAGATAATGGTCGGCGTCGGCAAGGTTGTTGAGCAGCGAACCTAATCGCTTGAGCGTTCTTGCACCCATGTTGCACAGATAGTAACGTTATTCGTTACTTTGTGTCAAACAAGATAGACGGGTTCGATTATTCCGGGACATTACCATTTGGCGCCGGTTTCTTTGGCGTGATTGTGCCGCCGCCACCGTGATGGGGCACGCGTGCTCGGGCTGTCATCCGATCTTCCGGACTTGTTCAAGAAACAGCTCGCGACTCCACAAATCCAGGGATGTCTGTTCCGAGGCCGGTACAAAACGCCGGACATCTATGGCTGTCTCTTTCCAGTTGATCTTCTCGATCGCCTGAATGAGGGCGGTCTGCACCCACTCGGCATCGACGTGGAGAGTTTCACCCTGCCAGGGACCAGCCTGCATAAGCGCCGACGAGAGGAACCGGTAGTTAACTTCCACGTGCTGCGCGGTGTACCACAGGAAGTCATACCAGTCGCGCCCCTTGATGTACTCCCGACAGAGTAACGCATGAATCTTGCCCGCAAAGAGGCTGGCTCGATCCTGAACCGCCACGGAAGCGAGAAATGGAAAATCCTGGTATCGGAGCTCTGTTCCGCTCCCGGACGGCGGATTGACATCTACTTCCAGCTTGACCCGGATCTTTTTCAGCGGACCGCTTCGGCTGGCAAATGACAGGCTAACGAGGCGACCAAGGGAGTCGTCCTTGATAAACGCCTTGCGCACCGCGCTGGCCGATGAGGACCTATCGGTGATCTCGACGCGATACCCATAGGCATCCAGTTCGTTCCCGATTCCGTTCAGAAACGGTAGCAGATCAAAGTCCGGGTCGGGCTCTTTCAGAATAAAGCCAAGATCCTCGGAGAAGCGGTTGAGACCGTGAAAGATCCTGAGGCAGGTCCCGCCCTGGAACAAGGCGTCACCAAAAAAGCCGTGTCGACTGAGTGCTGCAAGGATCACCTCTTGGGTGATCTCACGGAGCGCGTGCTCTTCTTCCTGTTCCGACGTACACGAGTACGCCTGGAACCGCTCCTGAATCATGCGGATGCTCATTGGGTATACTCCGCCTGAAGGGCCGCGAGAAACCGGCGGACTCGCCCGCTCCGATAACTCAGCACTACCTCCTCCAGGTCATCTCGTGGAACTGAGGCAAGGTCTTGTGGATCAATTCTGAGGCTCTCTATCGCCGGGCGGGAGGTGCGCCAGTCTTTTCGGTATGCGTAGACGTAGTCAGCCAGCGCCTTGATCGGTCGAGCGACCAATGCAACAGCACTGGAGGCGTCACTGGTTTCACGGGTAACTCCGGCATAAAACAGGTTCTGTGGGACTCGGGTGTAGCTGAAGTTTCCCAGCGGTGTCTGAAAGGTTTTGGATTCTCCTATACACGTACTGTTGACGGTGTAGACCGCCTCGGGAATCCACCCGTGATGGCTGAGGGCGCTTTCAAGACTGATATAGGAGGGTCCGTAGATGTACTGCGCGACGGCAAACAGGTTGAGCGGCGCCCTGCGATACGCCGGCGCCAGGCAGTACAGCCCACGACGAATTCGAATGATCTCACCGGCGGTAACCGCGCGTTTGACGAGACTATAGCGCGCGTCATCGGTACCCGGGACGTGATGCGCGATGTCTGCCGCGGTAAAGCAATCGTGGGGAGAGGCAGTGAGGAGTGTCTCGGTCAGGGTCATCATTTTTCCTCGTACCTGTCAATATATGACAGGTACTATGATTTTTCAAGCGTTGAGCTGGGTGCGGAT
>JAQIBO010000349.1 GCA_027859055.1 Spirochaeta sp. | reverse complement strand
CCCGGACAAACGTCCACCGCCTTCTTACGACGCTGATGGAAATCGGCTACGTCACAAAAGATGCCAACCGCGGCTATCGCCTGACGTTCAAGGTCTTTCAACTGGGCAGTCGCGTACCGCTCAGCCAGGATCTCCGGGAGATCGCCAAGCCGCTGATGGTGCGCATAGCCGAGGCCGCCAATGAGAACGTCTATTTGACTGTGTTGTACGGGGCGATGGTTATTGCGATTGAAGAGGCAAAGAGCAACAACCCCCTCTCGCTCAATCCCGACGTCACCTATACCTATCCGATTTTCACCTGCGCCTCGGGCAAGAACTTTCTCGCCCATATGAGCGCCGACCAACGCGCACGCACCCTTGAAGATCTCGAGTTCGAGCAACGCACCGTCCATACCCTCACAGATATCGGTGCGATCGAAGCTGAGGTCGTCACCGTCCTGGAGCGCGGCTATGCGACGGAGATCAACGAATTCAGCGATGATCTCAACAGTTACGCCGCGCCGATTTTTGACTACCGCGGCAAAGTAGTGGCCAATTTGAGTATTTCGGGGCCCTCATTGCGGGCGACACCGGCAAAGCTCGACAGCTTTGTTGACATTCTCTTGGAAACAACCCGTTCCATCTCTCAGCAGCTGGGACGGAGTGAAGATAATCTTACCGATTCGTAAAAGGGGGCAACGATGCCGGCAGTGTTTGAACAGCAGGAATACAAAAAACGGGTACAGGCGACAAAACAGGCGATGCAGAAGCAGGGTATCGATCTTCTCGTAATCAGCCAGCCCGCAAATATGAACTACCTGATCGGGTATGACGGATGGAGTTTCTACGTCCATCAGGTGGTGCTGGTATCTCTTGATCAGGACGAGCCGATGTGGCTTGGTCGCGGCATGGACGCCAACGGTGCCCGGCTGACAACCAATCTGTCCGAGGATAATATCCGCGAATACGCCGACGACTACGTGCAGTCGCTGGTGAAGCACCCGATGCACTTTGTGGCAGATGTGATCAAGGAGAAGGGATGGGGGTCAAAGAAGATCGGCGTCGAGATGGACCAGTTCTATTTCACCCACCGCAATTACGTCGAACTGGAAAAATCACTTCCCCAGGCTACCTTCAAAGACGCAAACGCCCTGGTCAACTGGGTGCGCGTGGTGAAGTCCGAGGCGGAGATCACCTTTCTCAAGCGCGCCGGCAAGATCGCCGAGCGGGTCATGCAGACCGCGGTGGACACGATCGACGTCGGTGTCCGCGAGTGTGACGCCGCAGCCGCGATCGCCTACGCGCAATACGCCGGAACAGACGAGTTTGCCGGTGACTATCCGTCGATCGTTCCGCTGATGATGGCCGGCGAGGCGGCGTCGACACCGCATCTCACCTGGACCGAAAAAAAGTACCAGAAAGACGAAGCGGTCCTCCTGGAACTTGCGGGCGTCTATCGCCATTACCACTCGCCGATCGCACGGACGATCTTCCTCGGGAAAAACCCGCCGGCGCTGATGCAGGAAACTGCGGACGTTGTGATGGACGGTCTCGCCAAAACGCTGGACTTCGTGAAACCCGGTGTCACTGCGGAGCAGGTAGAAGAGACGTGGCGCAAGGCGATCGCCCATTCCAAAGTCGTGAAGGAATCCCGCCTGGGCTACTCGATCGGTGTGAACTATCCCCCCGACTGGGGTGAACAGACGATCAGCCTGCGCCCCGGGGACAAAACGGTAATCCAGGAGGATATGGCGCTCCATCTGATCCCCGGTATCTGGTACAAAGATGTCGGTTTCGAGGTTGACGCCACGATCCGGGTAACCGCTACGGGGAACGAATCGCTGTTCGATTACCCGATACAGCTGTTCCTGAAATAGCGTGATGAACGTACCGACCCGCTATTCAGACCTGCATCTTGATGATGTCTTCACCGCGGCCCGGCGAATCGCCGGGCTGGTACGGCATACCCCGCTCATCGAGTCCCCCACCCTTGCCGAACAGATCGGCGCGCAGGCGGTCCTGTGCAAGCTGGAATCGCTCCAGAACACCGGGGCGTTCAAAGTCCGCGGTGCAAGCAACCGGATCCTCAGCCTCTCCGCCGAGGATCGTCGACGCGGGGTGATTACGTTTTCCACCGGGAACCACGGCAAAGCGGTCGCGTTTGTCGCCGGACAAAGCGGTATTCCCGCAGTGGTCTGCGTATCCGAACACGTACCGACCTACCGGATCGAACTGATTCGCAGCCTTGGCGCGGAGGTGGTGGTTCACGGGGATTCCCAGGACGAGGCGGAGGAAAAGTACTTCCAGATCATGGCCGAACGCAACCTCGTTCCGGTGGTGCCCTTTGACGATCCGTATGTCGTAGCCGGACAGGGTACGATTGCACTGGAGATGCTCGCCGACGACCCCGATCTTGACACGCTGCTGGTTCCCCTGTCCGGGGGTGGGCTTCTTGCCGGCGTGGCGCTGGCCGCAAAACTGATCAAGCCGGACATTCGGGTGATCGGCGTTTCCATTTCCCGCTCCCCGGCGATGCTGTAAAGCTTAAATGCGGGGCATCCCGTCGCGGTTGAAGAAAAAGATACCCTTGCCGATTCGCTTCTGGGCGGAATCGGCAAAGAGAACCGCTTCACGCTGCCGTTAGTCCAACACTACGTTGATGACCACGTTGTCGTGGATGAGCCGGAAATCAGAACGGCGATGTATTACGCCCTGGCGCATCACAGCCTGGTGATTGAGGGCGGCGCCGCCGTCGGTATCGCCGCCCTGCAAACGGGGAAAGTGTCGGTCCCGGGTAAGCGGGTCGGTCTGGTCTTAAGCGGAAGCAGCGTCGATCTGCCGACGTACCTTTCGGTCATGCACGAATGCGCACAACGTACAGGAGGAACAGATGGTACGAGTAGTCTCTGAATCGCAGCTTGTGGAGCATATCCACCTCGATGCTGATGCGGTAGCCGATGTTGAGCGCGGGTTTGCTGAGCTGGACGCCGGAAACGCGACGGTTCCCCCGATCATGATGATTCCCGTTCCGCACCTCGACGCGGAGGTCGATATCAAGTCCGCCTACATCAAGGGGCTGGATTATCTGGCGGTGAAAGTCGCCTCCGGGTTCTTCAAAAATCCCGATCGTGGACTGCCGTCCCAAAGCGGTCAGATGCTGGTGATCGACGCGGAAACCGGGTTTCTGACGGCGGTCTTGCTGGATAACGGATACCTCACCCAGGTGCGCACCGGTGCCGCCGGTGCGGTTGCAGCCAAGTACCTCGCCCCTCGCAACGCCCAGCGGGCGGGGGTAATCGGTTCCGGTGTTCAGGCGCGGTTTCAGATGCGCGCTCTGGCCCTGGTCCGCGATATCACGGAGATCCGCACGTTCAGTCTGGACAGCGATGAGGTGCGTGATACCTACGTCGCCGATATGGAGCGAGAACTTGGAATTAAAGTCATCAAGGCGGGTTCAGTTGAGGAAGTCGTCACGGAAAGTGAAGTTGTCGTAACAACGACCCCCTCGCGGAAACCGTTTCTCAAGGCTGAGTGGCTCCATCCGGGGCTGCACCTGACCACGATGGGTTCCGACGCCGAGGGAAAGCAGGAGGTTGACGCAGCCGTCGCCGGCGCGTGCGATATCGTCGCCTGTGATCTCAAGAGTCAGTCGTTCCGGCTTGGCGAACTGCGCTCCGCCCGCGCCGCCGGCGTTATCACCGACGCCTCACCGGTGGTTGAACTGGGAAGCCTGGTGCGCGGTGTTCATCCGGGACGCACCACAGACGATCAGATCACGATGTGCGACCTCACCGGTGTCGGCGTCCAGGACACGATGATCTCGATTCGCGCGTTCGCCGTGGCCGAGGAGAAATCACTCGGTATTACGATCGGGTAGCAACACGATGCCGGTGCGGGACTGTCCGGCGAGTTTTGTCGGCAGTTCCCGCTCAAACGTCACATGGCGAATGACCGGATCGTCGTTGACCGGCGTCTGCGCCTCCAGAAACTCGTAGTCCACGCGCTCCCGCGGGTCCCGGAATGAATCCACCGTCAGATATCCGATGTGCAACGACGTGATGTTGTGAAAAAAGTGACTGCCCTGACTGGGATCAACCCGAAGCTGTTGAATCGACGACTCCACGATTACCCGAGCGTGGGATATCTGCGTCCATTTGCACGGAATACCCAGCCACGGGTCGCGTGATCCCAAACGTCCCGGCACGATCAGGAGGTAGTAACGCCCCCGATCCGCAAGTTCGGCGTTGATCGCATCAAGCCGCGCCGCGATCTCCTCGCTTTCGGCGGGGTTGAACGTATCCGGTCGGATATAGACCACATCCCGAATGTCGGTGTAAATGCCGTTGCCCAGAGCACTGAAGGAGCTCACCATGGTATGCCGCAGTTCGTCGTCGGCTATCTCGATATCGTCTGCTTCAAGCCCCTCGATCACCGGACGCACCTGCAGAAAGCTGAACGTCTTTTCCTGGTTCTCAGGCGGGTTCAGATCCACGGCGAATTCGATCTCCACGGGAACGCTCATTTCCCGGCGGGCAAGTTCCAACAGGTCGTTGAGAATCGGCGCCAGCGGAAACAGGCGATACTTGAGTACCCCCGCAAACGTCGGAATCGGTCGCGTTCCCTCCTGCACGCCGTCGCGGAGCATACCGTTCTGAAAATCATAGCCTGAAACCAGCAACGGGAAGCTCGGATCCTCCGACGCCGTCGCTATCTCGTCCGTTACCAGCTGGACGTCATCACTGACGGAGGGCTTGAAGCCGTTTCCGACAAGATCAAGTGCCACAAACTCTTTCTGGGAGCTGCGCACCGCAGTGTCCACGTCGGCGTGCTGCAGGATCTTCTTCGGATGCCGCGGCGAAAAGCGCAGCACCGCCCCACCCTCCACAACGGTGGTACCAAGGCCGATCGCGATATGGGCGATACCCTCCTCCGGCTTTTCGTTTTCAATCGGATAAAAGTTGAGACTGCGGGCAACCCCGGCGATAGAGGGATAACAGCGCGTTTCATAACACGTGCCGGTGAGTTCCTGAATCACAACCGCCATGCGCTCCTCGGCGATCATGTTGTTGGTCGCCGCCATGTAATCCCGGGTGGCACGGTAGTACGTGCAGGCGTAGACGCTCTTGATCGCCGAGACAAGCTCGTTCAGACGAACCTCATCAGTGCCGTTGTTGGCGAGGATATAGGTGTTGTACACACCGGCGAACGGCTGAGAGTTTGAATCCTCCAGCAGGCTTGACGAGCGGATCGCCAGGGGCCGCCGATTAACGCGCAGGACCGCCGCAAAATCGGCGATCCGCTCCTCCGAGAACGTTCCCGCTACAAAATGGGCCAGAATTTCCTCATCGCTGTGTTCAAAGAGGAGCTGATTGTGCAGCTCGTTGCGATCCAGAAAATCCTGAAACACCTCCGTGGAAACGACCACGGAACGCGGAATTGAAACGATGATGCCCGGGTATTTGTGGCGCAGATCGCTGTCCTTGAGGACATGATCCATGAACGCAAGTCCCCGGCCCTTCCCGCCGAGGGAACCACTGCCGATCCGGGAAAAGGTCAAATACTCGTCGTACCGCTCGCGGTCGAAGTGGGCAATGGTGCCCTGACTCTGGAACCGACGAAACGACGAGATGATTCCAAGCACCGTCGTTTTTGCACCTGCGGCGTCGGTCATTTCCGAAATATTGCGCTCCACCACATCCGCAAGCGAAAAAATAGCGCGCGTCTTCAGCCAGTTGGTCAGTTTTTTGCGGCGAAAGTAGTGCCAGAACTGCTCATCCGGAATGTCTTCGATCTTTTCCTGCAAGTCCTTGAGGTCTTCCACGGAAAAGAGCGTTTGATTGGTCACGGGGTCCCGAAACGTCAGCGGGCCAAACCCGTAATGGCGGCGGATATACTGGCGAAGCCGGTTGAGCAGGTCGTCGGAATGTTTGTACAGGAAACTGCTGCCGCAGGACGCCGCATCGGAGCGATGGCGTTGCTCAGACGACTGAAGCAGTACCGGCAGGTCGGGGCTGTCCTCGTGAATGTACCGGCACAGGGACAGGCCGGCTCCCGCGTCTTCAACCCCGTTTCGCTTGAAGGAGACGTCGGAGATAACGCCGAGCAGGTTGTCCCGGTACCGGTCGTAAAGGGCGACCGCCTCTTCGTAGTTGTTGGCCAGAAGAATTTTGGGCCGACAACGCATACGCATCGTCTGTTCCCATTCGTTGAGGCCCTCTTCCATGATGCCCCGGGCCTGACGGAAGAGGATCCGGTAAATCAGCGGTAGGAAGCTGGAATAAAATTTGATCGAGTCTTCCACCAGGATGATCGTCTGCACCCCGACCGTGACGTCGTGGGCAACGTTCATCCGGTCCTCAAGCAGTTTGATAATGGCCAGGAGAATACTGTCATCACCGAGCCACGCAAATATCTCATACCGGTCCACCAGGTCCTCGTTCTTCACGCGAACCGAGACCTCCCGCGAAAAGGGCGTCAGCACGACCATCGGCAGTTCCGGATAGAGCGAGCGGACCGCTTCGGCAAGCTGCAACGCCCGGGGACCACCGATATTGAGCATGGAAATGACCATGTCGTAATCGCCGCGTTCCAGTTCCGCCAGCGCCTCCTCTTCCGTGCTCACCTGAACAAAGCGCGGCGGATAGCGGAGATTGAGGCTGGCGTATTCCTGAAAGATCTGCTCGTCAACGCGGCCGTCCTCTTCAAGCATGAACTTGTCGTACTTGGTGCACACCAGAAGCACTTCCTGGATGCGCCGTTGCATGAGTTGTTTTACCGGTATTTTTTCAAAGGTGTAGTGGGCTTGCATAACGTGTCTCTTTGTCTCGATCGTATCACAGTTACGGCGCAAACAGGTTGGTGACCGGTGCAGACGAAAAAGGGCTGTCCCAGGTGAGACAGCCCATTCAAACCGGTCTAATCTGTGGCGGAGGCGAACTGCTATCCGCCCCAGCGCCCTCCGCGGGCGATGTCGCCGCGGTGGAACGGCAAATCCCTATCCGCCAAGGTTCATCATCGAATTGGGGAGGACCGTTGCGATCTCCGGAAAGATGATAATCAGCGCCGTTGCCAGAAGCAAAATGAGGATAAACGGGGGTGTACTTGCTATGACTTCCAGATATGGACGCCTGAATATCAACTGAGCGGTAAATATATCGCATCCGAAGGGCGGCGTTGCCGAACCGATCGCCGCCTGCAGCGTCACAAGGACCCCGAGGAAGACAGGGTCAATTCCCGTGGCGATAACGTACGGTGAAAAGATCGGCGAAAACACATAGATTGCCACGATCGGGTCAACAAACATACACGCCACAAAGTATGCGACAACCACCGTCAGGATGACCTGCAGTTGAGACGGGTCCGTTCCCAGAATCACCGGCATGACCGCCTCGGGGATGCGCATAAAACTGATAAGCCAGGAAAACGCCTGTCCGGCACCAACGAGGACAAAGACCACGCCGGTTACGACACCGGTATCAAGGAGAACCTTGATCACCTTCTGCATGTTCATCGTCCGAAAAACAGCGAATTCGAGAAAAAGCGCGTACAGAACCGCCGCGGCGGCAGCCTCGGTGGGGCTGAAGATTCCAGCGTAAATACCACCGACGATAATGAACGGGAAGCCCAGAACGGGGAACCCATCCTTCATCGCCTGTATTCGTTCCGTACCGGTGGATTTCCGGGCAACACCTACCTTTTTGATCTTCGAGTAAAAGTACACGTAGATCGAAAACATAAAGAAGATCATTATCCCCGGTAGAATACCGGCGAGAAACAGCTTTCCGACAGACGTGTTGGTGACAACGCCGTAGACGATAAAGCCGATACTTGGCGGGATCAAGAGCGCCACGTCACTGGCGTTGATAATCAACCCGAGGGTAAAGGAACTCTTGTACCCCGCCTCCAGCAGCATCGGCCGCATTGTGCCACCGATCGCCGCAACGGTCGCCTGGGTGGAACCGGACACGGCGCCAAAGAGAGTGCAACTGGCGTTGGTGGTGATCGCAAGCCCGCCGGGGATATGTCCGACCATCACCCGCACCATATTGATGAGCCGCCGTGCCGCCTGACCGGAGGTCAGAATTCCAGCGCCAAGGATGAACATCGGTACCGCCT
>JAQIBO010000342.1 GCA_027859055.1 Spirochaeta sp. | reverse complement strand
ACCATGCGGATGATGAAGCGGCCGGGGAGCAGGAACAGATACAGGAGGTTTTCCGCCGCGGCAAAGCCCCACCCGCGCACAAGGGCGCGCCGCATTGGAGCGGGCCCGGTGGCGCCCGCCTGCCCGGGGGCGCCGTCCTGCCCGAGGGCGCCTCCCGACCCAGTTCTGCGTCGCGATGCGGCAGCGTTGGCCGACCTGGCGGTGCCGACTGGCCGAAGGCGATGGGTGAGGGCCAGTTTGACGATCTCTTCGGTTACCACGACCGCGGCGATCCACGCGACGTGCGGTCCGGCGGTTTGAACGATCTCGGGGAACGCCCGGCGAACGACTATCAGGACCGCGACGATACCCGCTGCGGCAAAGAACCCGCGGGCCAGATCGCCGGCGGCGCGGGGCCGCGGCGCCTTGGAGGATTCGCGTTTCGTTCTCGCCCGGTGCCGATCCGCGGCGGGGAGCTGCCGGTTCCACGCTCGCGTCACCGCGAGAACCATAACAGTGGTCACCAGGAGGATCAGGATGTTGGTTGAAACGCTTCCCAGCACCGGTGAGTGTCTCCTACTGCTGTGAACCGGCGGTCACGCCGCTATTGGCAGCACCGGTCCGTGCGCCATGGTCGGAACGTGCGTCCGGCGGTATCTGTGCGGCCAGCGCCCGCAGGCCGCGTTCCAGGACGTCGATCTGCTGGTCCGTGCCGATTGTGACGCGCAGGTGTCCGGGGAGGCCGAAGCTGCCCAGGGCGCGGACGGTGGCGCCGTGGGAGGCGATAATCTCCGCGGCAGCCCGGGCGTCTCCCCCCACGGGAAAGCACAGGAAGTTGGCCTCACTCGGGAGCGGCTGATATCCCAGTTCCGCAAGAAGGGCGCGCATCCGTTCGTCGCCGCGCCGGTTGGTCTCCAGCGAGCGGACCACAAACCCGTCGTCCCCGAGCGCCCCGATCGCCGCTGCCTGCCCCAGGCCGTTGACGTTAAAGGGCAGGCGCACGCGCTCCAGTTCCGCGATACGTTCGGCGGTGGCGACGCCGTAGCCGATGCGGTTTGCAGCGAGTCCGTAGATTTTTGAGAACGTCCGCAGGACGATCAGGTTGGGGTACCGGTTTACCATTGCGGTGGCGTCGGCAACCTCCGGCGAGGTGGCGTACTCCTGGTAGGCGTGGTCCACGACCACCAGGGTGCGTTCCGAAACGTTGTCGAGAACATGGCGCAGTTCCGCCCGGGTGAAGGCGATTCCGGTGGGGTTGTTGGGTGTACAGATGAAGATCGCCCGTGGCGGGTCCCGCCGGGCCGCGACGGCGCGCAAAATCGCCTCAGGAGTCAGGCGCAGCTCGGGCATCGGTACGCGTTCGATCTCCGCATCTAACAGGCGGGCGGCAAAGGCGTACTGCGAAAAGGTGTGTTCTCCGATCAGGACGCGCTCACCCGGGTTCAAATAGGTGCCGGCTATCATCGTCAGTACTTCGTCGGACCCGTTCCCGGGAATGATCATCTCCGGTTCCGTCCCCATATGGCCCGCGATCGCCGTGCGCAATCCCCGCAACGCGCCGTCGGGATATATGTGGCTTTCATCCAGGGCGCGGCGAACCGCCTCAAGGGCAGCCGGACTGGGCCCAAGGGGGTTCTCGTTTGATGACAGTTTGATCGCATCTGTTCGTCGCTCTCCGGCAACGTACGGGGTCATTCGGCTCAACGTGCTGCGTACCTGCATAGTGGGTCAATAGTATGGAAGTGACAGACTCAGGACAAGTGTCTACACTGCGGTCATGTTCGCTGCCACGGAATTGTTTGGATACACCGCGTCGTTTTTTGTCGCGATTTCGTTGTTGATGAGTTCGTTTATCTGGCTCCGGGTGCTCAACCTGGTGGGAGCGATCTCGTTTGTAATCTACGGCTCGCTGCTTGGCAGTATTCCGATCGTCATAACCAACGGGTTTATCACGATAATCAACGTGTATTTCCTCATTCAGATGTTTCGTCCGGACCTCAACGGCGTGCAATACGTGCCGATCGGGGCGGACCGGCGCGACCGGCTCGACGATTTTGTCACGTACTACCAGGACGACATCGTCCACTTTTTTCCCGATTTTTCCGCAGACAGTATCGACGAGTGTTTTGCCGCCGGGGGCACGGCGTATCTTGCCCTGAAGGACGTGCGGCTGGTTGGCTTTGCCCTGGTTCATCCGCTTCCGTCTTCGCCTGGTACCGCCGCTGGTGCCCGCGATGAGGTCTACAGCTATATCCGACAGGAGCTGTATCCGGAAAAATCGGTTCTGGTGCCGGTGGACTATATCATCCGCAAATACCGAGGGCTTGGATTTGCCCATCGACTGTATCAGACGATTGAGCGGGAGGAGTCCGCATCATTTCTCCTGGCGCCGGTGTGCGGAACGGCGCGAAAACACCGGCGGTTTCTCCTTCACCACGGGTTTCACCTGGAGCGGGAGCTCACCACCTACGATGTCTACGCCAAGGCGACTCCGACGGAGGACCAGGGCTGCGACTGACCGGCTCACTTGGCTGAGCCATCGGCGTCCGGTTCGGTGTCTCCCTTCGGTTTCATCTGCGGCGGGTTGTCCTTGAGGTACTGGTGGTCCTCGCTGAGGTCCTCAATCAGGGCCTGCACCTTCATCTTGAGACTGTTTTCCGTCGTTTTCGCAAAGATCGTGTCCCGGGATGTGTCGAGCGTCTTTTTCACCGCCCGCATCACCAGGTCGATCTCGGCGTTGTCCATTCCATGCATAATTATGACTCTGTGATCCATGACGGAGAAAGTACCGGTAGAGGTAATGTCTCGGCAACAGGTTCCCCGATAACGGGACGCGACAACGGGAATCCCTTGACCGCAGATGATTTGGCGAATATAATTAGGATAACCTAACTTCGTTCGGAATCATTGATGAAAGAGACCCTTCGCGGACAGAAAGAGATATGCCTCGTCGGTAACCCCAACTCGGGAAAGACAACCCTGTTCAACCAGCTTACCGGCGCCCGGCAGCGGGTCGGAAACTGGCCCGGGGTCACCGTGGAAATCGTTGAGGGTGAGCTTGGCCTCGGTTCCCGCCAGTCGACGGTGGTGGATCTGCCGGGCATCTATTCGTTGCACGCCTCCAGCGAGGACGAGCGCGTGGCCCGGGACTATCTCCTCTCGCGCCGTGAAAGCGTTGTGGTGAATATCGTTGACGCGACCAATCTGGAGCGGAACCTGTACCTCACCGCCCAGTTGCGGGAGCTGGGCGTACCGATGCTGGTGGTGATGTCAATGGGAGATCTGGCCCGGCGCAGCGGTATTTCCATCGATGAAACGCATTTGAGTCACCACCTCGGCGTGCCGGTAGTTCTGATAGATGCAACCGATGATGCGGATGTTCGTCGCGTGCAGACGGTCCTGGCGGGAATGGTCGACGCGTCCGCCCCGGAGGCGCTTTCCATTACCTATCCCGCCCCGATCGAGGCGGTGGTCAGCGAGTGGTCTCGCCGCGTGGAGCCGCTGGCGGATGAGGTGGCGGTTTCACCGCGGTGGCTGGTGGTGAAGGTACTGGAGGGAGACCGGGGTCTGGCGGAACGGCTGGATGCCAACGGGTTGCTCTCGCTCGCAGATACCACCGAGGCACGCCGCCGGCTGGAAGCTGAGCTTGACGAGGCGCTGGATATCGTTATCGCCGATGCGCGTTTTGGCCTTGTTCACGGGATAACCCGGGACGTTGTGCACCGGCGCGCAAATCCGGAGACGATCACCGAGCGGCTGGATCAGGTCGTCCTGAATCCGGTGCTGGGTATTCCGATCTTTCTGTTGGCGATGTACGTGGTGTTCTGGGTGACGATCGGTCTGGGCGGCGCCGCGATCGATTTCTTTGACCTCCTTGCGGGGGCGATTTTCGTGGAGGGCAGTCGCGCGGTGTTACTCGCCGTGGACGCGCCGGCGTGGACGCAGCTGGTTTTGTCCGATGGTATCGGTGCGGGACTGCAGACGGTGGCAACGTTCATACCGATCATATTTGCGATGTTTTTCATGCTGTCGGTGCTGGAGAACAGCGGCTATATGGCGCGTGCGGCGTTTGTGATGGACCGGGTGATGCGCTGGATCGGCCTGCCGGGGAAGTCGTTTGTGCCGCTTCTGGTCGGGTTCGGGTGTACCGTCCCGGCGATTATCAGCACCCGTACGCTTGAGTCGCGCAAGGACCGTCTCATGACGGTGTTTATCGCACCCCTTATGTCCTGCGGTGCGCGTTTGCCGGTGTACGCGCTGTTTGCGGCGGCGTTTTTCCCCGGCATCGCCGGAGTGGTGGTGTTTTCCCTGTATCTGGCGGGGGTGGTGATGGCGGTGCTTACGGGGTTGCTGCTGAAGCATACGCTCTTTCCCGGTGAGGCGAGTCA
>JAQIBO010000338.1 GCA_027859055.1 Spirochaeta sp. | reverse complement strand
GTCGTCTCCACCTACATGCCCGGCAAAATCGCGATCGGCGATACCGGTGATCCGAAGAAGGTCGGCAAATAACTGTATCACCCGGTCACCGATACGAAAGCCGTAGTGGTCGTTAAACGGTTTGAACGTGTCGAAATCGAAATAGGTTACCACCGTCGCGTACGGAGCCGGATTGCTCACCTTTGCAAGCCGTTCCGCTATGACGGTGTTTCCCGGCAATCGGGTAAGGGGATTCTGATCGCGGGCGGAGGCCAGCTCCCGTTCGTGGAGGATCTGAAGGAGCGCATGGGAGTCGAGGCACCCGATGTACTGCCCGTTTTCGGTGATAATGAGCGCCTCCGCGGCGTTGTCGATCGCGGCAAGCTCAAGAAGCCGGTCTATTCCGCTGTGAGCGGGCACAACCGGCACCTTTCTGATATAGGTATACGGCTCGTGACCGTAGGCGCGGTTGGACAGCAGTGCAATCCCATACGGCGAGTACACGTATTCCTTCAAATCGTGCTCCCGCAGAATACCGATCGGTTCGTTGTGCCGGTTCACCATCGGGAGAAAGGTGATCTCCCGGTCGGTACGAAAGCGCTGCAGAACCTCAAGAATCGGTGTTCCCTGCACGATTGGCGAAATCTGGCGAATCCGTTGTTTCAGCACCTGCCCGGTAATCGTTCGGCGCCGGCGATCAAGGGCGATAAGATTGTCGATGACGGAATAACGACGGCGCAAATGGTTGCAGTCTGTGGTGGGGTGAGCGATCAAGAATCCCTGGATTGAGTCACACCCGATCTCGCGGCACGTATAGTACTCCTCCGCCGTTTCAATCCCCTCGGCGACCACGTATATCCCGAATGCGTGGGCCATACCGACGAGGTTGGTGACAAAGACGCGTTTTGTCGAGTCGCGTTCGATCTGAGAGATAAAGAAGCGGTCAATCTTTATGATATCCGAGCCGGCGTGGTACAGGAGTTGCAAATCCGAATATCCCGACCCGAAATCATCGAGGGCAATTTGCACCCCCTCGTTGCGCAGCAGCGGCAGGTGATGGTCGTGGTGCGCCGCCTCCGGCAGCCGGTTGAGCTCCGAGATCTCCAGAGTCAGGCGGTCCGCCGGCAGTTCCGACTGAACCACCGTTTCCAGAAGAACCGCGCCGGCAGAACTTTCCAGAAATGTCCGGTTGTCAACGTTAAAATACAGCCGAATCGACGGTGATTCAATGTCGTCCGGCGCGCGTCCCGCCGGTGTGGCGAGAAACGACGTGATCGCGCGTTTGAGAAGCGCGGTATGAATCTCCAGGACGAGTTCGTCGTCCACGGCACTCTGGAAAAACGCGGCTATTGAGGCGAATCCGGCCTCATCCCAGCCGCGGAGAAGCGCCTCATACCCGGTGACCCGGCCGCTGAAGGTGTTCACAATTGGTTGAAAGGCAAACCGTACCGTCTCCAACACGGGCTCCCAGAGGGTGAGTCGTGCTGACCTGTGAGCGATATCCATTACCATATCATGAAATATACGCCGCACCTGTTAGTTTCATGTGAGGAAGTGTTTGCCTTCGATCTGCGCGACGGCCGCGGCCAGCGCCTCGCCGCGGGAATCCCGCTCACCAGCCACGAAGTCCATAACACCGATTCGCCAGAGCCGGTCTCGCGTCTCCCCGGACGCCCCCGCCAAAAAGACCGTCTTTCCCGCGTCATGGGCGTCACGGATCACGTTCTCCAGCGCCAGTCCCACCGTGGTCCCGATCATGGATACATCAGCCAGGTCCACAATCAGGATCTTCCCGCGCCGATCCATGGCGGCATGCTCCCGGGCGATCGCCTGGGCCACGCCAAAGATCATCGGTCCACTCAGATGAAAAAGGACGATTTGGCCCTCGGCAGCTTCCAGGATGCGCCGCTCTTCCTCAGTCAGGATTGGTTCCCCCGCGGGATCTACCGTGGTTACCCGGGTTGAGGGTAGGTTGGACAGCCGCTCGATGGTGAGTACGTTGGCCACAAATACCCCGACTCCCACGGCCACGATCAGGTCCACCAGAACGGTCATCGCCAGCACGGTGTACATCACCACTGTGGCGGAGGTGGAAATGCGATGTGCCCGGCCGAGGAAACTCCAGTCCAGGATATCAACGCCTACCTTTACGGCGATTCCCGCCAGCACCGCCATGGGAATCACGCTGAGCATCGGCGCCAGAGCCAGCACCGCCACCAGTAGCACCAGCGACCGGATGATACCCGCCACCGGGCTACGCCCGCCGGACTGGATATTCACCACGGTCCCCATGGTGGCTCCGGCTCCGGGGAGTCCCCCGAACAGGCCGGAAAAGAAATTCCCCAGCCCTTGCCCGATGAGTTCGCGGTTTGAGTCGTGGCGCTCGCGGGTGAGGCTGTCGGCGATCATTGCGGTCAAGAGCGAATCTATTGCACCGAGGACCGCAAGGATTCCGCCGTCGATCAAGACCCGGGTAACCTGGCCGGCGGTGAACCGTGGCACCACCATCTGCGGCAGTCCCGTGGGAATCGCGCCGATCGCCCGGTAACCGCCCTCCGGCACTGCGATCACCGCCAGTAGCGTTCCCACCACCACTGCCAGAAGAGGTGGCGGCACGATGCTCCGAAAGCGCCGGGGCCAGGAAAACAACAGCAGCAACGACACCGCCGCCAGCAGAACTTCCCCCAGCCGCACAGAGGTCAGCAACCGAGGAAGCGCCGCGATCAAGCCCACCGCCCCACCGGTGGGAGTAGGATGCCCTAACATCGGCGCGATTTGCGTCAAAATCAGGAGCACTCCGATTCCCGACATGAATCCCGAGATTACGCTGTACGGCATCAGGGTGATATAGCGGCCCAGCTTGAGTGCGCCGAGAAGCATCTGAAAGACCCCCGCTACCATGACCACCGTAAACGCCATCGCCAGACCGTTCTCCGGATTGGTCGCGATCATGCGGGTAATCACCGCCGTCATCACCACCGTCATCGGTCCGGTGGGCTCCGAGATCAGCGTCCGCGTACCCCCAAAGAGCGCCGCAAACAATCCCACCAGTACCGCCCCGGTGAGTCCCGCCTGGGGCCCTGCACCGGACACCGCGCCAAAGGTCAGCGCCATCGGAAGCGACACCACTGCCGCCGTGAGCCCGCCAAACAGGTCGCCGCGAAGCGTATCAGTTGTTATTCGGTCGAGGGCCGACATAACCGGATTGTACGAAGAGTCATCTTCGATGTCGAGAGGGCTCAAGTATTTGACTTGAAACACAGGCATTTACAGCATACAGTGTATGCACAAGGTGAATCATATGACGCAGTACACGATTCGAAATATTTCCGACTCCGTCGACCGGGAGCTTCGCGAGCGCGCCCGGCGAAGCGGAAAGAGCCTCCACGAAACGACCATTGAGGCGATCAAGCAGGGCCTCGGCATCGTTGGCGCCGACCAGATCTATGACGACCTGGACGACCTCGTCGGTACGTGGCAGCAGGATGAAGCGTTCGACCACGCGATTGAAGATCAGGACACGGTGGATGCCGACATATGGCGGTAGATATCGCGATTGACACCAACCGCTACCGCGACTTCGTCGATGGCCT
The DNA here is from genome assembly GCA_027859055.1 of Spirochaeta sp. Classification (GTDB taxonomy): domain Bacteria; phylum Spirochaetota; class Spirochaetia; order DSM-27196; family Alkalispirochaetaceae; genus Alkalispirochaeta. Next base: position 520 of record JAQIBO010000338.1, on the reverse strand, counting down.
CTCTGAGACGGTCTCCGTGTTCCGCACGAGCCCGAAGATTCTGATTCCGTTTGTTGTGGTGGCGGAGCTGCGGGCGGGGTTCGCGGTGGGATCGCGGGGAGGCGAGAATGAGCGCGTGTTCGAGCAGTTTCTGCACCGTCCCCGTGTCGGGGTGCTCCTTCCCACCATGGATACCGCCCGGCATTACGCCAACCTGTACCGCCAGCTTCGCCTCGCCGGAACGCCGATTCCCACCAACGATCTGTGGATCGCCGCGCTGGTTGTCGAGCACGACGTTATGCTTTACAGCCGCGATGCGCATTTTGACGCGCTGCCCCAATTGCCCAGGGTTCGGCCGGTGTAACTGTTATGGTTTCTTAGGATTAACCCCAGTTCTTCAAATGCAGTCGATGATTTACCGGTAAATCATCGGTCAACCATCAGCAAGAGCGACTTCGAATCGGAACGTGGTGCCACTGGAACAATCATACTTAAAAGATCCGTGGAGATGCGTACTCAACGAATCCAACAGGACAAGACC
>JAQIBO010000332.1 GCA_027859055.1 Spirochaeta sp. | reverse complement strand
GGATCAGGTGCGGGATTTCCACAACATTGCGGCGCTCTTCTCTGCCGGGGAAGTCCACATCTACCATCTCCGCGAGCCGCTTCCGTGGGAAGCGGTGCCGCTGACGGCGATGCAGATACCCGCCGCCCACGACGACTGGTGTTACCGCCTGGCGTGCCGAGGCCTCGACGCCGCCCCGCCGTGAACACCTGACCGTGACTGGCGCGGACGGAATGAGTCGGTTATGCTGGACAGTGTGACCGACACCAAACGTCTGCTGGGGATCACCGGTGCCGTTCTCGCCGCCGCAGCGCTGAACGGGGCGCTCAACTGGGGCGTCGAGACGGCGGGATTGCCGATCTTCCTGGATACGACGTTTACAATCGTTATTGCCGCGATATTCGGTTGGTTGCCTGGTATGATTACCGGTGTGCTGTCGAACGTGTTTGCGGAGGCGTTGTTCGGCTTTTCGGGGTACGTCATCATGTTTGCGCCGGTAAACGCCGCCAGCGGTCTGGTGATCGGGTTGATGCGCCAGACCGGACGGTTTCACACCGTCGCCGACGGAATACTCGGCCTGATCCTGCTCAGTTTTGTCAACGCGCTTCTGGGAACACTGATTGTTAATCTGGTATTTGGCGGCTCGACGCGCCAGGCTATCGATATGGTGGTCACCAGTCTTGTGCTGACCGGTCAGGATATCTGGTCGGCGGCGTTGCTGACGCGGATACCCGTCAACCTGGTGGACAAGGCGCCGGGAGTGTTTCTGGCGATCTTTCTCATTCGGCGTTGGCCCGCGCGTGGTGTGGCGGTTCCGACGGCGCACCCGGATGACCGATCACGAGATGGCCGATCAGACGATGAACGATAATACACATACCGATCAAATTACTATTATTCGGGCTGACACCCTTGCAGATTCAACAGCCCCCACGATGTGGGAGGGAGCGCGCGACGTGTTCTGGGAGACCGCCCAGCAATCGACCTTTTCGTCGGCGGCTGAGCGGGAGGCGTATTGCTATCGGTATTTCGGATACTACCGCGATGCCGCCCCTCATTGGTTTTTCCTGGCGGTGGAACCACCGAACGCGCTGCCACCGGCGTCTGCGAAACCGCCCCACGGACGTGTTCTCGGCTACATCTGTGGTGTCGGTGACACCCGTGCTCACCCTGATCTCTACCGCCTGGCGGCGCACATCCCCGTCTTTGACGATCTCTACGGACGGTATCCCGCCCACCTGCACATCAACCTTTCCGCCGACAGCCGCGGCCACGGCCTTGGTGGCCGGCTGGTTGGTGCCATGGAGGATCAGGTGCGCTCAGAAGGCATCCCCGGAGTGCATCTGGTGACCGGTCCCGACGCCCGCAACGTATCGTTTTACCGACGCAACGGGTTTGGCGACGCGTATCCGCGAAAAAGTGATCCCGACCGGGCGACGGCGGACCTTCTCTTTCTCGGGAAACGCGTGCCCGCATAGAATCTCATGGTAGAATACCCGCGGTGGTGATATGACCGATCAGTTGTACAAAATGATTCTTGTGGACGACGAGGACGAGGTGCGCGGCCGGATTTCATCCCGGATATCCGCGGAAACGGGGTTCTCCGTCGTCGGAACTGCCGGAAACGGCCACGATGCCCTGGAACTTATCGAAGAACACGCACCGCACGTGCTGTTGACCGATATAAAGATGCCCTACATCGACGGCATCGAACTTGCGTCGATCGTCCGCCGGGACTACCCGACGGTAAAAATCGGCTTTCTGACCGGATACAACGAGTTTGATTACGCCCGCGAAGCGGTCAATCTTCGGGTGCACAGTTATCTGACCAAACCGCTGACGGAGGAGGCGATTCGCGCGTTCCTGACCGACCTGAAACGCGAGCTTGACGAAGAGTACGAGAACAATTACAGCCGCCAGATCATTCAGCGCCAGTACGAAGAGAGCATCCCCCTGCTGGTGGAGCAATGCTTCACCACGGTGCTGCTTTCCCGGGACCATTCGGTTGAGTCGGAGATCGATCAGCTGAAGACGTACGGGGTCGAACTGGACGGAACGGGGTATGTGATGGCGTACGTTGCGGTGGAGCGCAATATCCAGCACTGGAATATGATTGAGTTTGAAAAGCTCAAGCTGCAGGTTCGGACCAATATCGAAAAGACGCTGCGCAGCGAGGAGATCGGGTACCACACGTTCTTTTTCAACGAGGGAATCGTCCTGCTCGTCACCGAATCGGGAGTGCGGTTTCGTGCCGACCTTGACCTGGTGCTCAATCGCATTATTCGATCGATCGACCGGTTCCTGTCGGTGGGCGTTGCAATCGGTGTAAGCCGGAATCACCGCTCCTTTCGCGATGTCCGGACCGCCTACGACGAGGCGGTCCGCGCCTACGAACGCGGTCGGCTCCAGAGTGTTGGACGACTTGTATACGTTGACGAACTCCGCGAGGCGCCGCGACGGTACGCGGTTCTCACCGAGTCTGATACGGAACGCCTGCGCCATGAGATCCATTACGGGACGAGCGGATCGTTCCGCGCCGTACTGGACGAGGTGCGGACGCGGCTTGCAGCGGACCGATCGGTGATCGTCGATCATCGGCTGCTGATGTTGGGGGTTGCCAACGTGCTGATCCAGTACGGAACCAATGTCGGCGCGGACATCCACGTGATCAACGCCGATGACATGATCGATACGATCTCCCGCATTAAAAGTGTCGATGAGTTTATCGGCTGGGCGGAACGTCAGGTCACCGCGCTGCATGAGTACGGCCGTCGCAATCGCATGGACAACGCGGAGCGGATCCTTTCAACCGCGATCGCGTATATCGAAGAGCACTACGCCGACAACGCGCTGACGATGCAGTCCCTCGCGGAGGAGCAGGGTATCAGCGTGTCCTACCTTGGCCAGCTGTTCAAGAAATACCGCGATACAACGTTTGTGAAGTACGTCACGTCGGTGCGGATTGAGCGCGCCAAAAAACAACTGTCCCTTTCCGGAAGCCGCATCGTCGAGGTTGCCGAGGCGTGTGGCTATCGGGATGTCTACTACTTCAGCCACTGCTTCCGCAAGTACGTGGGCGTACCACCAAAAAAATACCGTGAACAACAGCAGTAGCTCGCGAACATCGATCGGGCAAAAGATCTTTCTTTCGATGGTGGGCCTGGTCCTCACCATTCTCGGGCTCACCATTCTGGTGTATGTGATCGTCTTTTCCGGAACCTCCCGCAATTTAATCGAAGATCAGTCGCAGGAGATCAACAAGCAGATCGTTTTCAACTTTGAGCGGTACATCAACAGCGTCATCGAGACCGCGAACTATCTGCAGCTTGTTGTCGGCTCCCGGGATGTAGACCGTGATACGGCAACGTTGCGCGGTGTGTTTTCGTTGAACCGGGAGATCAAGAAAGACGTTGTGTCGATCTTTTTGTTTGACCGGGACGGTGTTCTGATCCTCGGAAACCAGGTGCGCGCCGTTGCCGGCCGGCCAATCACCGAGACAGACTGGTTTTCAGCCGCGGTGATGCGACCGGAAATCTATCACTTTCGCGTCGGGATGAGTTCCAATGTCGAAATCGACCGAAACGACCCGGTCATAACTGTTTCCCGCCAGGTGAGTTATCTCCGCAGTGGCGAAACTCATCGCGGGGTGCTGTTGGTTGAACTCAACACCGAGGCGGTGCGGGAGCTGTCGGACAAAACCAATCTCGGTGAATACGGCCACATCCTGATTCTCGACGAGCACGATCAGCTGGTTTACGTATCGGAGGAAACCCCGTACTCCGCAGCGAGCTTTCCGATCGCCGCGGATACCTATCTCGGCGGCTTTGAGACGCCGGTTCACGATCTTGACATGTACCTTCACAGTAACACCCTCACGGGAACACGGTGGCGACTGGTTACGGTGAGTAACATCGATCGGGTGATCGGTGCGCGGCGGCGGGTGTTTTACATCATCGGCATAATTGGTCTCTTGGCCCTGGTCGTGACCGCGGTTGTGGCAGCACTGATCTCGTACCGGATATCCCGTCCCATTCAGCAACTGCGGGCGATTATGGAACGGATCGAATCCGGTGATCTGGACACGGAGGTGAACGTAGAAGGGCAGCGCGAGATCGTCCAGCTTGCCCACTCTTTCAACCAGATGGTGGTGCAGGTTCGGGAGTTGATGCAGCGGCTGGTGACGGAGCAGCGGGAGAAGCGCAAAACGGAACTGCGCGCGTTGCAGAACCAGATCAATCCGCATTTTCTGTATAACACCCTTGATTCAATCGTGTGGCTGGCCGAGCACCAACGCAACCGTGACGTGGTCACCACGGTGATCGCCCTGGCGAAGTTTTTTCGGATCAGTATCTCCAGGGGTGAGACGTTTATTCCCATCGCTGAGGAGCTTGAGCACATCGAGAATTACCTGACGATCCAGAAAACGCGCTACGTGGAGAAGTTTGAATACGAGATTGCGGTGGACCCGCGCCTGGCGGAGTACCGGGTGATGAAGCTCATTCTGCAACCGCTGGTGGAAAACGCGATTTACCACGGCATGGGTGACGACCACGGCCGCATCCGGGTTACCGGCGAGATTGACGGTGAGACGATCCTGTTCCACGTCCAGGACTCCGGGTACGGCCTGACCGAGGCGAAGATCGCGGAGATGTACGCGGTTATGGAGGGGCGCAAACCTGGTTCCAGCGTGGGGTTGCGGAACGTATACCAGCGCCTCAAGCTGTATTACGGTGAAACGGCGGATGTACGCATAGCGAGCGTCGTGGACGAGAGCACCACGATCACCCTGGTTATCCCCGCGCAGGTGCCGTCGGGAGGGCAGGAATGAGGAGTCGCTACCAGTGTCCGCGCTCCGGTAAGACCGGGCAGCTTCCGATAAAATGGATCACCGCGGCGGCGATCGGTGTGCTGGTTCTGGTGCTGGTGGTCGCGGCGGCCGGCTGCACATCCGAAGCCCCCGAGGTAGCCCTGTTCTATTACAACGGCGAGGATCCGTATATTCACACCTTTGTCGAGCAGATCAAGGAGCGCGCCGCCGGCCGCCTTGCTCTGACCGGATACGACGCGCGAAACTCTCAGACGCTGCAAAACGAACAGATCGACGGCGCTTTGGCGGACGCCCCGGACCTGCTGATCGTAAATCCGGTCGACCGTCTCGGAGCGTACACGATCGTCAATCGCGCCCGGAAGGAAGGCGTGCCGGTGATTTTTTTCAACCGGGAGCCCCTTTCGGAGGATCTGGAGCTGTGGTCGCAGACCTATTACGTCGGTGCCCGGGCGGAGCAGTCCGCCCGCTTCCAGGCGCGTCTGATTATCGACCTCTTTGGTGGAGATCCGGCCAAACTCAACGCCTATGACACCGATGGAGATGGTGCAATTCAAACGATCATTCTGAAAGGTGAACAGGGCCACCAGGATGCGGAGATTCGGACCGCCGAGGTGCTCCGGGCGTTTGAAACGGCGCAATTCGAGCTCGATATTCTGGCGATTGAAGTGAGCAACTGGGATCGGAGCGAAGCGTACAACCGCATGGAAGAGCTGCTTGAAGCGTTTGGCGAACAGGTGGAGCTGATAATCTCAAATAACGATGCGATGGCCCTTGGCGCGATCAGCCGGATGCGACAGGAGGGCTATTTTGCCGACACGAACGGTGACGGGGCAATCGACGCCGCTGACGAACGCTGGATTCCGGTCGTCGGAATCGACGGGTTGGACGAGGCGGTCCGGCAGATTGAGGACGGGTATCTGTACGGGACGGTAAAAAACGACTCTTTGCGGATGGCCGAGGCGATTGTGGACCTTGCGGAGGCGCTGTTGACCGGAACCGACCCCGCCGAGCTCACCTTTCCACCGGAAGACGGCACCTATATCTGGATAGACTACCAGCCGTTTACGCTGGAATAGTCGCCCCGCAGGACCGTCGGACAACGCCGCCGGTGCAGAAAATCGTAAATTTTGTGACGGATATTACATTGAGCGCTCCCGAGACGGTGCTACTCTGAATTATCCCGTGATACCGGATGGTGTCACATACTCACAAAAGGAGACTCTATGAGTAAACGAATTGTTCTGTTACTGCTTGTGGCGCTGATCGCGCTGCCGATGGCGTTTGCCGGCGGCCAGGAAGAGGATGGCGAAATCGTCATCGGAGCCAACATTTACACCTTTGCGGATAACTTCATGAACGGTGTTATGAAGCCTGAGCTGGAAAGCTATGCCGCCGAGCGCGGTGTCACGATTGAGATCGTCGACTCGGAAGGCCAGCAGGCCAAACTGAACGACCAGATCGACGTGTTCATCACGAAGGGCGTTGACGTCCTGGCGATCAACCTTGTTGACCCCGCTTCCGCGCGTTCGGTTATTGAAAAAGCGCAGAGCGCCGGCATCCCGTTGGTGCTTTTCAACAAAGAGGCTACCGAAGCCGGTGTCATGGACCTCTATGACCAGGTGTGGTACGTGGGAACCGACTCTGCTGAATCCGGCATTATCCAGGGTGAGATGATGGTCTCCGACTGGCAGGCAAATCCCGACTGGGACCGCAACGGCGACGGCGCGGTGCAGTACGTGCTCCTGAAAGGTGAACCGGGACATCCCGATGCTGAAGCGCGGACCGAGTACTCCGTCAAAGCGTTTGACGATGCGGGAATCCCCACTGAAGAACTGGCCCTGGAAGCGGATCCGAACTGGTCGACCCAGCATGGTGCCGACAAGATGGCCGCGTGGCTGACCTCCAGCTTTGGCGACGATATCGAGCTGGTTATCGCCAACAACGACGGCATGGCGTTTGGTGCGATCACGTCCCTCAAAGGCGCCGATTCGGACATTCCGATTTACGGTGTTGACGCGCTTGACCAGGCGCTGACCCACATCGCCGACGGCGAAATGAACGGTACGGTCCTCAACGACGGTGTCAACCAGGCTCGCGCAACGGTCGATCTGGCTGTGAACGCCGCAATGGGTATGGCTCCGACCGAAGGAACCGACTGGGTGCTCCAGAGCGACGGCAGCAAAGCGGTTCGCGTACCTTACGTCGCGGTTACTCCGGAAAACTACCAGGACTTCCGCTAAACAGAATCCGTAGCATAAACTGGTTGTCGTCGTGGATCTTTCCGCGGCGGCGACCGATATTTGTGCGTATACAGGGAGTTGGTTGATGGAACCATTACTGAGAATAGAGGGCGTCAACAAGTCGTTTTCCGGGGTACGCGTTCTGAAAGACGTGCATCTGGAGGTCATGCCGGGGACGGTCCACGCACTGATGGGTGAGAACGGCGCCGGCAAGTCCACCCTGATGAAGTGTCTCTTCGGAATTTACCGTCAGGACAGCGGCCGGTTTTTCCTGGAGGGTGAAGAGTTCAACTTCACCGACCCGAAGGACGCACTGGAAAACGGCGTGTCCATGGTGCACCAGGAACTCAACCAGGTGGTCCAACGGACGATCACTGACAATATCTGGCTTGGTCGGTATCCCAAAAAGGGCTTGTTTATCGACGAGCACGCGATGTACGAGCGGACGATGGAACTGTTTCGGCGAATCAACATCCACCTCGATCCGGGAATGTATCTGAACAAACTTTCGGTGTCGCAACGGCAAATGGTGGAAATAGCCAAGGCGATCTCCTACGACGCCAAAGTAATCGTTCTTGACGAACCCACCTCTTCCCTCACCCAAAATGAAACCGATTTGCTCTTTACGATCATCCGTTCCCTCCGTGAACAGGGTGTCAGCATTATCTACATCTCCCACAAGATGGACGAGATCTTCACGATCGCCGACGCGGTAACGGTGTTACGTGACGGTACGTACGTCGGAACGGAATCGATCTCCGAAATCACGATGGAGCGTCTGGTTCAGATGATGGTCGGGCGGGAACTGGAAGAGCGCTTTCCGCCACGAACCAATACGCCCGGTGAGGTTCACCTGGAAGTGCGCGGGCTGACAACCCGGTTTGCCCCGTATGTGCGGGATGTCAGCTTTTCCGTACGTCGCGGCGAGATCCTTGGCGTTGCCGGTCTTGTCGGTGCGGGACGGACGGAGATTGCCGAGGCGATTTTTGGCATCAGAACCCGGGACAGCGGCGAGTTTTTTATCGATGGACAACAGATCCAGGTGAATTCTTCGAAACAGGCCAAACAGCACGGGTTCGCGTTTCTCACCGAGGAGCGCCGTCGGACCGGGATCTATCCGGTGGCGGATATCACCTTTAACTCAACGATCGCCAACGTCACGTCGTATACGAACTCGATCGGATGGCTCATCGATCGCGATATGGAACGTGACACGGACGAGCAGATCAGCCGGATGCGTATCAAAACCCCAACGCGACGCGAGTTGATCCGCGCGCTGAGCGGTGGCAACCAACAAAAGGTGATTATCGGGCGATGGCTGTTGACCAATCCGGATATTCTCCTTCTCGACGAACCGACCCGGGGAATCGATGTTGGTGCCAAGTTCGAGATCTACCAACTCATTATCAACCTGGCGAACCAGGGGAAATCGGTAATTATGATCTCCTCGGAGATGCCCGAGCTCCTCGGAATCACCAACCGGATTATGGTTATGAGTAACGGCCGGATCGCCGGTACGGTAGAAACGGAAAAGACCGATCAGACGGAGATCTTCCGTCTTGCGACGCTTTATCTCAACAACAACAAAGAGGCCGAAGTATGAAACAAATCGCTTTGCCCCGTATCCGGTCGTGGTCTCGGCGGGAGTGGAAAGACTTTTTCGTCAACAACGCAATTTACATCGTCATTCTGGGCATGATCGCGTTTATCATCGCCAACGAACCGCAGTTTGTGTCGGTGGCGGTGTTTCGCAACATTATGACCCAGAGCTCCGTACGGCTTATTCTTGCGTATGGCGTTGCGGGTATCATCATTTTGCAGGGTACGGACCTTTCGCTGGGGCGAAACGTCGGGTTTGCGGCAGTCATTTCCGCCTCGCTGCTGCAACGGGCGGATTACGCATCGCGTTTTTACCCGGATCTGCCGGCGTTACCGTTGTTTGTGCCGCTTATTATCGCCGCGATTGTGAGCGCGTTTTTCAGTGGTATCAACGGCTGGGTGGTCGCCAAGTTCAAGATTCACCCGTTTTTGGCCACGCTGGGAATGATGATCACGCTGTACGGCATACTTTCTATCTACTTTGCCTCCGGTGCACCGGGGCCGCAACCGATCGGCGGGTTTGATCCGCGCTACACCGAGGCGGTGGTCGGCTCCACCTTCGGTATTCCAAATCTGGTGATATACGCCGCGATTACCAGCGTTATTGTGTGGATTTTATGGAACAAGACCACGTTCGGGAAAAACCTGTTTGCAGTCGGTGGCAACCCCGAAGCAGCGGAAGTCTCCGGCGTCAACGTCATGCGTACCTTTATCACCACCTACGTGCTGGCGGGGGTTCTGTACGGGATCGGCGGGTATCTGGAAGCGGCGCGGATCGGGTCGGCCAATAACGGAACCGGGTTTGGTTACGAGCTGGACGCGATCGCCGCGTGTGTCGTTGGTGGTATCTCGTTCTCCGGTGGTATCGGAAAGGTATCCGGGGCGATCGCCGGTGTTCTGATGTTTACGATCATCAGTTACGGGATGACGTTTATCGGCCTGGACCAGTACTACCAGTACATCGTGAAAGGTATAATCATCGTCGCCGCAGTGGCGATTGATACGCAAAAATACCTGCGCAAAGTGTGATGAGTGTCCGCAACCGTGGTTGTCACGGTTGCGGACCGTTCCGTCAGTCCGGTGGGATCTGTTCCACCAGCTGAATTTTGACCCCGTCCGGATCCCGCACGTAGATAAACTTAACATACGGGTTTGGCTGGATCGGGCCGGTTTCAACTGAGACGGCGTATTCGGCGAGTTGCGTCGCAAACGAATCGATCGACGGAACGGTGAAACCCATCGAGATATCCTGCCCAAAGGTCACCTCCGCTCCCTCGGGGCGGTGAATCAGTTCAACTTTCGTGGCCCCGCTCCCGAGAAATGCGATCTCCATTCCCGGTTCGGGTTGCATCCGGCGATCTACCGGCAAACCGAGAAGATCGCGGTAAAAGCGGAGAGACCGCTCCATGTCGGTGACGTGAATCGTAGTCCAGCAAAACGGCATTTCCATGTGCAAAGCATACGCGTGCGCGGTGACCGGGACAAGTGGGACGATCAGCTCGCGCTGATCGCCGCCACGTCCTCTTCCACCGTCGTGATCACCTTCAGGCCGAAGTTCTTGACCAGAACGTCCGCAACTGCGGGGCTGATAAACGCCGGCAATGTCGGTCCGATCCGCACGCCCTTGAATCCGAGCGCCAGGAGCGCCAGCAATACGGTAATCGCCTTCTGCTCATACCAGGCGATGTCAAAATCGATCGGAAGATCGTTAATGTCCTCGAGTTCAAAGATCTCCTGCAGTTTGAGCGCGATAACGGCGAGGGAATAGCTGTCGTTGCATTGCCCGGCATCCAGGACGCGCGGGATTCCCCCGATGTCTCCGAGTTTCAGCTTGTTGTAGCGGAACTTGGCGCATCCGGCGGTGAGAATCACCGTGTCCTCCGGCAGTGCTTCCGCCACGTCGGTGAAATAGCTACGCCCTTTCTGGCGTCCGTCGCAGCCACCCATCACCACAAACTTTTTGATCGCACCGGATTTCACCGCATCAACCACTTTGTCCGCGAGAGCGGTAACCTGTGCGTGGGCAAATCCGCCGACGATTGAACCGGTTTCAAGTTCAGTGGGAGATGGGCACTGTTTCGCCAGTTCGATAACCTCCGAGAGGTCCTTGGAGCCGCTTTCCGGACGATCGGCGATGTGTTTTACCCCGGGAAATGCAACCAGGCCGGTGGTGAAGATCCGGTCCTTGTAACTCTCCTTGGGCGGGGTGATGCAGTTGGTGGTCATCAGAATGGGACCGTTAAACGGATCGAACTCTGTGTCCTGGAGCCACCAGGAGTTGCCGTAATTCCCGACGAAATGATCGTATTTCTTGAACGCCGGATAGTAGTTGGCCGGCAACATCTCGCCGTGGGTATACACGTCCACGCCGGTGCCTTTAGTCTGCTCCAGGAGTTCGTGCATGTCCTTCAGGTCGTGCCCGGAGATGAGAATTGCCGGGTTGTTTCGCACACCGATATTCACTTCGGTGATTTCCGGATTCCCGTAGGTTTCCGTATTGGCCCGGTCGAGCAGCGCCATCGTCTGAACCGCGGCGTTGCCGGTATCTATTACCAGTTGGGTCAGTTCGTCGGCGTCATCGAGGGTCAGCGTCGCTCCCAGGATACGAGAAATCTCACGGTAGAGCGTCTCGTCCTCATATCCGAGAACGAGGGCGTGGTCACCGTAGGCAGCGATCCCTTTGAGGCCGTACAGCGCGAGCTCCCGCAACGCCCGGGTGTCTTCATTGGTATCGGCCATTACCGACGCCTCGGGGATCATTGCGTACAGTGCTGCGAGGTCCTTTTCATCGGCGTGCCACGTCACCGCCCGGGGCAGCTCGTGATCCTGTTTGCACACCGCCTGCAGCTGGCGGACCACCAGATCTTTCTGCCGCAGAACCTGTCCGATCACCCCGGCGACGCGCGTGTCGTCATAGTTGACGTTGGTGACGGTGGAGAACAGCGCCCGGAAGATCGTCCGGCCACTTTCGGTTGTGATCTCTGCGAGGCTGGTTCCGCCGTAAAGGCTGTCGTCCGGGGCATCCGGGTTGTTCTGCGCTACCGCGCGGTGCAACATATCAACTGATAACGCCAGGCCGCGGGCCGCGTAAATCAACACGTCCTGCAGGTTGGCGGTGGACTCTTGCTTTCCACACACACCGCGTACGGTGCATCCGACGTTTCCCGCCGCTTCCTGACACTGAAAACAGTACATACTCATTTCTTTCCTCCTGATGAGGTGAGTATGTCCTCCGGGGGCTGGACCTGTAATTGACTGAGGTCAAGTCGGACGCCCGCCGGACGTCCGGCGGTTGACGCCGCGGCAGCGCGTAGCGACCTTTAGCGGCACAATGTGGTTTCGTGGGTATGCGTGGCGTGGTGCAGTTATTCTTCTCGTCGGGTGGGCCGGTGGCTTTATCAGTGGATGTGCCGCCGAAGCTCCGCCCGCAATTGAACCGGCGGCGGACCTTCTGGAGATTGCTGCGGCGTTGAACCATCCCGTTGTGGCACCAGCGCACGGCGCCCGCGCCGACGGTGGGCTGTCACGAAATGGTCCGGAGTACCCGGCGGTTCGGTTTCTGGTGTTCAGTGATCTGCACCATCTGAGTTCCGATCTGTGGACGGATAGTCCCGCGTTTCGGCGCTGGCTGGCCACCAACGACGGGAAGGTCCTTGCCCGGTCGGCGGAGCTTCTGGATGCGATCGTCGAGCAGGTTATGGCGGAGACCCGGCGGGAGCCGCTGGACTTTGTGGTGATTACCGGAGACCTGACGGCAAATGGAGAACTGGAGAGTCACCTGGACGTGGCTGTCGCAGCGGCAACGATCCGCGCCGCCGGCGTACCGGTCTACGTGATCCCGTGAAATAACGATATCGCCAACCCGTGGGCGGTGGCGCTTCACGGGCGCCGTCCGGAGCCGACGGAGACGGTTGCTCCCGATGACTTCCGTCGGATTTACGCCGACGCCGGATACGGCGACACTGTCACCGCACCGGAAGATCTCAGTTATCGCGTTGATCCGCTTCCGGGGCTCACGCTTCTGATGATAGACAGCGCAAGGTACAACCGCAACGAGGAACTGGGCCGGCCCGAGACGGCAGGCGCCGTGGCGATCGAGACGTTGGAGTGGATGGAACGCGAGCTTGAATACGCGCGCAGAGACGGTCGGGCGGTGCTGGTCTTTTTTCATCACGCCCTGTTGGACCACAGCACAACGGGACGCTATGCGAGTACCCGCTACCGTGTCGACGACGCGGCGCGGATTGGCCGGGTGCTGGTGGACGGGGGTGCCCACGTCGTTATGACCGGCCACGTCCACGTTCACAACAACACGGTCCTGTTTACCGACCGCGGTGAATGGATCCACGAGCTGAGCGCGCCGCCGGTAAGCATTTACCCGCACCGCT
>JAQIBO010000153.1 GCA_027859055.1 Spirochaeta sp. | reverse complement strand
GTGTGATTGACGGCCGCGCCTGCGGCTCATATCATGGGCGACCATGAAGAAACGCCTAATTACCAGCGCGCTGCCCTACGTCAACAACATTCCGCATCTTGGCAACCTGATACAGGTTCTTTCAGCGGATGTGTTTGCGCGCTTTTGCCGCTCCCGCGGTTATGAGACGCTGTATGTGTGCGGCACCGATGAGTACGGCACCGCCACGGAGACGCGCGCCCGGGAAGAGGGGGTGACGCCCCAGGAGTTGTGCACCCGCTACCACGCGATTCACACCGACATCTACGAGTGGTTTGAAATCGCCTTTGACAAATGGGGGCGGACGTCCACCCCGGAACAGACGGAGATCGTTCAGGATATCTTTCTCAAGAATCACGCCGCCGGATATATCACGGAACGGACGATTGAGCAGCTCTACAGTGAACAGTCGCAGATGTACCTCGCCGACCGCTATGTACGCGGGACGTGTCCGCACTGCGGGTATGAGGACGCCCGGGGCGATCAGTGTGAGCAGTGCGGCAAGCTGCTGGATCCGACCGATCTGATCGGTCCGCGGAGCGCCATTGACGGCAGTACGCCGGTGGTGCGTGAGACGACGCATCTGTACATCGACCTGCCCGCGATCCTGCCGAAGCTTGAACAGTGGATGGCAACCGCCAGCGTGCAGGGAAAATGGGCGCGCAACGCGATCCAGATGACCCAGGGGTGGATCCGTGACGGGCTGCGGGAGCGGGCGATTACCCGGGACCTGAAGTGGGGGATTCCGGTGCCCCTGAAGGGGTTTGAGGACAAGGTATTCTACGTCTGGTTTGACGCCCCGATCGGCTACATTTCGATTACCGCGACGCTCACCGATCGGTGGGAGGAGTGGTGGAAGAATCCCGACGAGGTGGAGCTGTTCCAGTTTATCGGCAAGGACAACATTCCGTTTCATACGGTGATTTTTCCCTCAAGTCTGCTGGGAAGCGGGGACAACTGGACGATGCTGCACCACATGTCCAGTTCCGAGTATTTGAACTACGAAGGCGGGCAGTTTTCCAAGAGTAAGGGGATCGGGGTGTTTGGCACCGATGCCCGGGACACGGGAATCCCCGCGGATGTGTGGCGCTTTTACATGTTTTACAACCGGCCGGAGACGAGTGACTACACGTTCACCTGGGACGATTTTCAGGAGAAGGTCAATGGCGAGTTGATCGGCAACCTGGCGAATCTGGTGAACCGGACGCTGACGTTCTTGAGTCGCTACTACGACGGTGCGGTGTTGGACGCAAGCGCAGGTGGAGCATCCGGTGGTTCGTCGAATGGCGGCTCGTCGGATGGCGGCGAAGAGCCGGCATGGGACCGTGCCCGCAGCGAGGCGTTCTGGACCGATATCCGGGAACGGGAGGCTGCGATCTCCGACAAGCTGGAGTGGGCGGGGCTGCGCGACGCGTTCCGGCAGATTTTTGCGCTTTCCAGCTACGGAAACCGGGTGTTCCAGGCGGCGGAACCGTGGAAGACGCGCAAGAGCGACGCGGCGGGTACGCACCTTCTGTTGAGCGACCTGGTGTATCTGATTCGCGATCTTGCCATACTTGCCGAGCCGTATATTCCGGCCACTGCGGCGCGGTTGCGAACGATGCTTGGTGCCGGTGAGATCTCCTGGGCCGATCTGGGAAGCCCCACCGGGCTGTCGCAGATAGAGAAGCCGGAGATCCTGTTTGAACAGATCGCCGACGAGCTGATCGCCGAGATGCGCGCGCGGTTCAGCGGGAGTCAGGCGGAGCGCGCCGCCCGCGCCGATGCCGGAGGGAGTGGTGGGGCCGCTGCCCCAGGCGGGGATGCTGCCGTTTCCTCTGGCGTTGCCACCGGGGCCGGAGCGAGTGGCGGTAGCGCCAAAAAAACAAATAAAGGAAACGGTATGGAAACGACCCAGAGTAACGACCAGACGGGACGGGGCAACGACGCCGCAGCGGCCGCTGCGGGAACCGCCGGCGGGAACGACGCGCAGGCCGCTGCGGCGCCGGCGGAGGAAACGCCGGTGAGTCCGGAGACGCAGTTCACCCAGACGATTGAGTTGCGGGCGGCGAAGATAGTAGCGAACGCCCGGCACCCCGAGGCGGACAAGCTCTACATCGAGACGCTTGACGACGGAACCGAGGAGGGACGGACGATCGTCTCCGGCCTGGTTCCCCATTACGCCCCGGAGGAGCTGTTGAACCGCACCATTATTGTGGTGGCCAACCTC
>JAQIBO010000112.1 GCA_027859055.1 Spirochaeta sp. | reverse complement strand
CCGTTGTTGAGCTCCTGAAGAAGGGCTACAACTTCATTATCACCCACGGAAACGGACCGCAGGTCGGCAACCTGCTCCTGCAAAACGAGCTCGCCAAGGCGGAGGTTCCCGAGATACCCCTGGGTATGCTCGACGCGATGACGTGCGGGTCGATGGGATACATGATAGAACAGTGCCTGCAAAACGAAATGATCGCCCAGGATGTCTGGCGCAACGTGGTGACCGTACCCGCTCAGATCATCGTGGACCGCAACGACCCGGCGATGGAAAACCCCACCAAGCCGATCGGTCCGTTTTACACGGAAGAACAGGCCAGAAAGCTGATCGATGAAAAAGGATGGCTTCTGAAGGAAGACGCCGGGCGCGGGTGGCGCCGCTTTGTCGCCTCACCCTACCCGATCGATATCGTCGAAAAAGAGGCGATCCGCAACCTCCTGCGCGAACAGTACGTCCTCATCACCGGTGGTGGCGGGGGTATTCCCGTTTCACACACCCCGGGAGGCCGCATTGAAGGCGTGGATTGCGTCATCGACAAAGACCTGGCCAGCATGAAGCTCGCTATCGCCGTCCACGCGCGCACCCTGGTGATCATCACCGGCGTACCCAAAGTCACCCTGCACTTCGGCACCCCCGAGGAGAAGCCCCTGGAGCGCATCACCCTTGCCCAGGCGCGCCACTACTTTCAGGAAGGTGAGTTCCCCGCCGGTTCGATGGGCCCCAAAATGATGGCGGCGATCGAGTTTGTCCAGGCGGACCCCGGCAACACAGTGATCATCACCGACGAAGCCAACCTCCTCGAGGCGATGGAGGGACGCGAGGGCACCCATATCGTGGCGTATTAACGGGGCTGACGAAAACCGAACTGCCGTTCTGCGGAGCCCCGTGTACGTGAGGTCGGCCCTACCCGGATCGGTGGGCGTCGCTATTTCCCCGTGACGTGGGTGTCGATCGCGGCGGTAATCGTCTTCAGTTCCGCGTCGGTAAGCAGCCATGTGCCGGCGGCGGCGTTGGCCTCAGCCTGGCCGGGACGCTTGGCGCCCACCAGGGAGGTGGTGATTCCCGGTTGCTGGAACGTCCAGTTGATCGCCACCTGGGCAGGAGTGACGCCGCGCTTGACGGCGATCATCTGCAGTTCATACAGAAGTTTCTGGATACCGCTCCATACCGGCTCCTGAAAGAAGTCGTAGAAAGTAGCGCGGTAATCCCCCTCTTCAAACTCGGGGATCTCCGTGTACTTTCCGGTGAGGACGCCCCCCGCCAGGGTACCGTAGTTGAGAACACCAAGACCGTGCTCCCGAACGTAGGGCAGGACATCCTCCTCGATACTGCGCTCCAGCATCGAGTACTGGGGTTGGGTGCTGATGATTTCGGTCATGCCCCGGATCTGATCCAGGAGCTTGGGCGGGAAGTTGGACACGCCCAGATACCGGAACTTACCCGCCTGCTGGAGCTTGAGCAGCTCAGCCACGGTATCCTCAAGAGGGGTATCGGGATCCGGCCAGTGGATCTGGTACAGATCGATCGTGTCCACCCCCAGGCGTCGCAGGGAGTCTTCAATCTCCTGTCGGATCGACTCCGGCTTCAGATTGCGGGCAAAATCACCTCCGGTACGAACGATACCGCATTTGGTGGCCACAACCACCTTGTCTCGCCGGCCTGGTAACGCCGTTCCGACTACTTCTTCCGCGTGACCGGCTCCGTAGGCGGGGGCGGTGTCAATGAGCGTAATCCCATGATCGATCGCAGATTGAATCGCGGCGATCGACTCGTTGTCGTCGACGCGACCAAAAAAGTCATCGCCCATCGCCCACGTTCCAAGCCCCACGGCGGATACGGTCAGGTCTGAGGTTCCGAGTTTTCGTTGTTCCATACGCTTCCAAACGTACGCCCGGGGGCGCCCAGGGTCAAATCCCTACCGGTCCGCCCCTGTCTGCTCCTGCGCAACTCGAACCGCGCTCTCGATCTTCTCGTACCCGGTGCAGCGACAGATGTTGGACTGCAGCCAGTCCACCTGGGTTGCCCGGTCCGCGTCGGGGTGTGCCGTGAGGAGGGCGTCGGCGTTGGCGATGAAACCGGGCGTGCAGTAGCCGCACTGAAACCCCTGTTCCCGGCGAAACCCCTCCCGGACGGGACTCTCGGTAAGCCCTTCCACGGTGGTGATTTCACTGTCGTCGACGTCAACGGCCAGGGTGTAACACGACTTTACCGGCCGGCCGTCAACCTGGACGGTACAGGCGCCGCAGTCGCCGTTCTCACACCCCAGTTTGGTACCGGTCAGTCCGAGATTGCGTCGCAGCGTGTGCAGCAGCGTGTCCGCCGGTGAAACATAGACCGTCCGCTGCTCCCCGTTGACCGTCAGCACCAGTCTGGTCGGGTTGGTGTACTCTTTCATCAGCGCGTCTCTCCATGGTCCTGCGCGTCGGCAAGGCGGGCCACCCCGTCGGCGAGGCTCCGAATCGTCATTTCCCGCCGGTATTCCCGACTCCCGCGCATATCTTTCCGAAACTGGACCCGTTCCGCCTCCAGTGCATGTGCAGCTAAAGTCAGCCGGTCCCGTTCGCTCATCGTCGCAATGTCCCCGACGGTCACCCCGTTCAAGACCGTTTCCGCGGCGGCCATCCGCAGGGGATAGCCCATCGCACCGCTTGAAGCGAGGCGCCACGCACCGTCCAGGCGCGCCAGCACCAGCGTGACCAGCGGGTAATCCAGGCGCGGTTCCCGGGTTCGTCGCGTGTAGTACCAGCCACCGCGCGGACCGGTTGCCCACGATTCCAGCGGCCCCCAGCCGCGGTCGGACGCGGTAACACCGCCGTGTTCCACACCGTCGCACATGGAGGCATCAAGAGATACCCGCAGCAGGAGGTCCCCCTCTGCGACGTTCATCTTCTTGTCAAAACGATCGGCAACGGGTGTGGTCTGCTCTCCGGCGGGACCGATCGTCGTCATCGTTCCGTCAAACAGAAGAAACGGCAGAACCGCTTCACGATAGGGAAGCATCCCGGCGATATTCCCGCCCAGGGTGATCGAATTGCGCACCGTCCGATCGGCGACACCGGCGCAACAGCGACTCACCAGCCCGCACCGATTGGTATCGACGATCTCGTTGAGGCGCAGCGCAGCGCCCCAGGTCATGTGACCGGGACCATCCCCGGACGAACCGTGGTCCCGCGCTTCCGGCACCCGCTTGTAGTCCACCACCACGTCGGCGTGAATTTTGTTCTCCCGGGCAAGGGTGGTGAACTCGGTGCCACCGCCAAAATACCGAACCTGCCGTCCCGCCGCCCGTTCCCGGCTCCAGATCTCCACCGCCTCGGCGGCGCTTTCGGCTCGTATATAGTCCAGCTCAAAGGGAATCATCGCTCAGCCTCCGTGTGCATCATCCGCCACAGGTATTCCGGCGTAATCGGGAGGCGGTTCACCTGCTGTCCCACCGCCCGGGATATCGCCGCCGATACCGCCCCGGGCACACCGATAATGCCCTGCTCACCGAGCCCGCGCGCGCCAAACGGTCCGTCCCCCTGGGGGGTTTCCACAAAATCGACGACGTACTCGGGATGTTCACCGTAGCGGAGCAGTTTGTAGTCCCGCAGCTTTCCGTTGGTCACGTGCTCCCGGGAACTGAAAGTAAACCCCTCACGGGTGCTGTACCCGATCCCCATCGCCATTGCACCGACAACCTGTCCCCGCGCCAGATCCGGGTTGATCACCCGGCCCACATCCATGGAGCACACGCTTTTCAGCACCCGAAAGGTGCCGTCCCGCCGATCAAGTTCGATCTCAACCCCCATCGCGCCCAGGGTCCATTCCAGCCCCGGCCGTCCGCGCCCCGTTTCCGGGTCAATATCGCTGAGATGGCGCGCGATGTACTTGCCCCGGCCGATAATCGGCCCCCCGATCGCGTTGCCGTCGGGATAGACGTAGCCAAGAACCACCGCCGACAGGGGAAGCCCTTTTTCCGGGTCGTCCCGGAGAAACACCCGACCGCCGGCAACGTGGAGGTCCTCCTCCGGCGCGCGGAGCGGTGCCGATGCAACCCGCTTGATCTGTACCACCGCGTCATCAACCGCCGCAATCGCCGCCCGGCCAACCATAAAGAGCGTTCGACTCGCCGCACTGGTCCAGTCGTGGGTGGAGCGGTCGGTCATTACCTCCCGGACCACGTGGACGATCTCCGGATCGGTATGGAGCCGTTCCGCCACGATCTGGGCAAGACCGGTGTGGATTCCCTGCCCCATCTCCACCGCGCCGGTCACCACGTTGACCGAGGCGTCCTCGTTGAAGCTCACAATCGCCCCCGCATCGGTAAAGGTGGGAATCGCCGGAGCCTTCCAGTAACAGGACACGCCCTTTGCGCGCACCGTATTCGCATCGACAGCGGTAACCGCACCGCCGTCCCACGCGATATGCTCTTCCACCCGGCGCAGACACTCCCGCAGGTTGCCGGTGTTCGCGTCCAGAACGTCCCGGGACGGCGTTTCGTCTCCCGCCTGGATCGCGTTCTTCCGCCGCAGTTCCACCGCGTCGATGCCAAGACGCTCCGCAAGGATCTCCATCGCCCGTTCCACGGCGTAGCTCATCTCGATATGTCCGAATCCGCGATACGCCGTGGCAAAGGGGTGGTTGGTGTAGACGCAGTAACTGTCGGTTTTGAGGTTGGGGATGTTATACGGCCCGGTTGAGGCGTATCCCGCGGCGCGGCTCACGTTCACCGCGTAGTCGGCGTAACCGCCGGAGTCAAACAGAAACTCAATATCCGCGGCGGTAATGGTGCCGTCGGTCCGGGCGGCGAACCTGACCGTCGCCTCCAGCCCCGGGCCACCGGGAGAGCCGAGCATGTCCTGTTCGCGGCTGTTTGCAACGCGCACCGGCCGGCCGCCCAGGGAGCGCGAGAGCAGATACGCCAACGGCTCAAGCTGAATTCCCGCCTTGCCGCCGAAACCCCCGCCGATTTCCGCTACCTGTACGATCAGTTTTCCCGGGGGAATCTGAAACACACCGCTCATGATACCCCGCACCCCGTAGGGGCTCTGGGTTGCGGTTCGGATCACCACCGTATCGTCGGCGCGAATCTCGGCGACCGCGATTCGCGGTTCCATCGCGGAATGATCTCGTGGCGGAAATCCGAAGGAGCCCTCGACGACGACGTCGGCCTCGCGGAACGCGCGTTCCGGGTCGCCCTTGCGCATTCGCGTGTGGTGGGCGATATTGCTGCCCGGCTCCGGCAGAATTGCGGGAATATGGAGGTAGGAGTCCATGTCGGGGTGCAGGATCGGAGCGTCGGGAGCGATCCCCTCCCGGGGACCACGGACGATCGGCAATTCCTCGTAGTGCACCCGTATCGTCGCCGCTGCGGCCTGGGCGGTCCGCTCGTCGTCAGCCACCACCGCCACGACCGGCTCGCCGAAGTAGCGCACGCGCTCCACCGCCAGGGCCGGTTTGTCTCCAAGGTACAATCCGATGCGCTCGGGAAAATCCTCACCGGTAAACACACCGCGGACACCGGGCATCGCCTTCGCTTCGGCGCAGTCTATGGCGGTAATCAGACCGTGGGCGGTCCGGCTGTTGACCACCGCAGCGTAGAGCATGCCCGGAACAACAAAGTCGTCGGTAAACCGCGTCTTCCCCGCGGTTTTGTCGCGAGCATCCTGGCGGGGAACGTTTATCCCCAGAGCAGTTCCAATATCGTTTCCGGTTCCGTCGGAACCCATGCGCATCCTCCTGAGGTCGGAAAGATACCGCTATGGCTCCGGTTGCGGCAATGGCCCGTCCTCCGACGTCGTGTCCGTCGGCTCATCCCCTCCGTCATCCACTGCCTGTCCGGCCTGGCCTGCCTGTTCCGCCTGTTCCGCACGTTCCGCCTGTTCCGCTTCAAGGGCGCGCATCTCCCGCACTACGTCAAACATATTGGGAACTTCCCGCCCGAACGACTCCGGCGGTTGCCGCGTCTCACCGGGAACGCGGGACCGACGAATCACCATCTCCTCCGGTTCCCGGATACGCACCTCCGCGTACCGTCCCGACGGTTCCGCCGCCCGGCCGTCGGTGACGCGCAGTGACTGCATCACGCTGTACACAACAACAAGGTCGTCCCTGACC
>JAQIBO010000083.1 GCA_027859055.1 Spirochaeta sp. | reverse complement strand
GCCGGAGCCCGCGCGGGCCCGCTCGCCGCGAACACGTGCTATGGTAATTTCATTGACTCCCGTTGACTTTCATTGACTCCCATTGAATCCCACGGATATCACAACCGCGCCGCGTAACCGGGAGGCGGAGCTCCGGGTTGGCCCCCGTCCCTCGGCCCGGCACCGCTACACCTCCGCGGCGTCCCCGGGAAGTGCCAACCGCACATCCGGAATCGCCTCAAAATGACGTGCGTTCTCCGTCAGAACGGCGATACCCCGTTCCAGCGCGGTGGCCGCAATAATCAGATCCTCATTGTCCACGGTGATACCGCGGCGGCGGAGGGCGGTAAACAGATCAGCCGCGCGCCGGGAAATCGGTTCGTCCAGGGGGACCACCCGCGTCAGTGCAACCAGCTCAATCCGCTGTCCCCGATGTACTTCAGAACGAACGCCGGCAAACAGTTCGTACACGCTGATCGCGGAGATCACCGCCCGACCTTGGGCGAGGATCTTCCGTGCATCATGTCCCGCGCCGTCTCCGCGCAGGAACGCGATCAGTGCCGAGGTGTCAAGAAGGATATCAGGCGTGGTCATCGGTGCGCTCAAGTCCGACCCGTTCGCCACGCAGAGCGGGTTACGCCGCTGTGGGCGTCCGCGTCGCCCTGGCTCCCGAAAAGCGCATCAACCCGGTCGTCTATCCCGCTGGAACCGCTGTGCTGCGAAAAGTACTCGTTGAGCGCCCGGGCCACCACTCCGGAGTACCCGCGTTCACCGATCCGTGCAGACTCTTCGATAAGCCGGAGCCGGAGCTCGTCAGGAATCTCTACCGTCGTTCTCATGATCCAAATATATGCATGCATGCATGCTATTTCAAGTTCCGGTCGCGTTACTTGCTATCCCGATGCAACCAAATCTGCCCATCCCGTGTCGTATTCGGTATGGACACACAACACACGGCGTCAGCCACTACCCCCCGGAAAATCCTCCTGGTCTACCCCCGAGTCCCCGATACGTATTGGAGTTACCGCCACGCCCTTTCCTTCGTCGGGAAACAGGCGGTCATGCCGCCGCTTGGTCTGATAACCGTGGCGGCGATCATGGGCGACCAGTATTCCTACCGGCTGGTTGATACCAACGTCACCTCTCTGTCGGAGGATGACCTGTCGTGGGCGGATATGGTGTTTGTCTCGGCGATGATCGTTCAGCGGGACTCGCTGGATACTGTGATACAGCGCTGCAATCGGCGGGGCGTGCCGGTGGTTGCCGGCGGCCCGTATCCCACCTCCTGCCACGAAGAGATCACCGGAGTGGACCATTTTGTGCTGGGTGAAGCGGAGCTGATCCTCCCGGAGTTTCGCGCCGACCTGGAGGCGGGAACGCTCCGCAAGCTGTACCGGCCCACCGGCCGTCCGGAGATAACCGATGTGCCGATACCGCGCTTTGACCTGTGCGACCTGACCGCGTACGAGTCGATACCGCTCCAATTCTCCCGGGGCTGCCCCTTCGACTGCGAGTTCTGCGACATCGTCAGTCTCTTCGGCCACCGGGTCCGAACCAAGACGACCGAACAGATGCTTCGAGAACTGGACGCGGTCTACCAGACCGGGTTTCACGGCACCATCTTTATCGTGGACGACAACTTTATCGGGAACCGCGCCCGCGTCAAGGATCTCCTGCGGGGGATGACGCGCTGGCAACAGGCGCACAACTATCCCTACCGGATCTCGACGGAAGCAAGTATCGACCTTGCCCGGGACGAGGGGCTTCTTGCGTTGATCGTCTCAGCGGGGTTCAAAATGGTCTTTGTCGGTCTTGAGACACCGGTGGAAGCGTCGTTGGCGTCGACGGGAAAGCGACAGAATCTCCGGCAGAGCATGACCGCGGCGGTGCACCGCATGCAACGCGTCGGCGTCGAGGTAACCGGCGGGTTTATCGTCGGGTTTGATACCGATCCTCCCGACATTTTTGACCGTCAGATCGCGTTCATCCAGGAGCTGGGGATACCCACCGCGATGGTGGGACTGCTGATGGCGCTTCCGGGAACGCGCCTGTGGAATCGTCTCTCCGCGGAAGGACGGATTCTGTCGCGCTCCAGTGGAGACAACACCCACCAGGAACAGCTCAACTTTCAGACCCTCATGGACCGGGAACGGCTGGTCACGGGGTATCGCCGGATCCCGCAACAGATCTACACCCCGCGGCGGTATTTCGCCCGGAGTCTCGGACTTCTGCGGCGCCTGCCCCGCGCCGCCGGTACCAACCGCCGTCGTCTGCGCTTTGGTCCGCGGGAGGTAACCGCTCTCTTCCGTTCCCTTACCATCCAGGGAACGTCCCGGTACGCCCTCTGGTACTGGTCGTTCATTCTGCGCGCCATCGCGATGCGGCCCCATCTGTTTGAACACATCTTCACGATCGCTATCCAGGGGCACCACTTCTTTGTGATCACCGGGATGATGCTGCGCCGGCACGCCGCGGCGCCACTCCTGGCTCATGATGGTGGCGGGCAGAACGATTCTGTACTATCGTTATAAGTAAGGAGGCTCTGACTGTGAACACCGTTCCGTCACCTGCCGCCCAGCTTATGATCACGATCATTCCGATCACCGGAATCGTGGTCGCGGGCATGATCGTATTCTTCTTTCTCCTCTGGAATCACCGACAACGGATGGAGCAGATCCGGCGCGGATTGCCCCCGGCTCCCCGCATGAGTATCAGGGCCGTGTCACTCCTTGTCGGGCTTGTCACCGCCTCCGTTGGAGCCGCCCTGACAACGGTACAGCTCGCTCTGGGGCACGCGGGGTACAACCTCCTTGGCGGAGTGATTCCCCTGGCGGTTGGAATCGGCTTGCTCCTCTTCTCCCGCTTTAGCAGGCACGCCGCTGAGTAATGTCCAACGATGAGGGATGGGATGACATGGCGGTTGTCCGGGCGGTACTCGCGGGAAACCACGAGGAGTTTCGAACGTTGGTATCCCGGTATCACGCGGCGGTCGCCGCCCTTGGGCGGCGTATTCTCCACTCCCAGTCCGACCTTGCGGACTTTGTACAGGACGTCTTTCTCAAGGCGTTTGTCCACCTCGGGCAGTATTCCGGAACCGGCCGCTTCTATTCGTGGCTTATCCGGATCGCCTACACAACCGCCATCAACCGCTTGCACCGGGCGATACCGGAGGTGCCCACCGATCCCAAAACCCTGGAGCAGCTCTGGAGCGACGGGCGCAGCGACAACCCGCAGCGCGTTGCCCTTCGGGCCCTCCTCGCCGATACCGTGGCCCAGGCGATCCGCGAGTTGCCGGGACACTACGCCCTGGCGGTGGAGCTCTTTTTCTTTCTGGATCTCCGGTACCGGGAGATCGCCGAGATGACCGGGCTGCCGGTCAACACGGTCAAGTCTCACGTTCGTCGCGCTCGGCTGCTCCTGCAGCAAAAACTGGCAGGCACAATTGCGGAGGATTACTATGACCTGTAACGATGTTCGCGCGGCCCTCGCCGCACACGACAACGGTGACCCCTGCTCTCAGGAGATACGACATCACCTGAGCCGCTGCGCTCAGTGCCGGCGTCTGGAAGCAAAGCTCCGCACGGTAGAGATGGCAGGTATGCCGCAATCCGACGCCGCCGCTCCCGTGGTAGACCTCGTCATGAACCGGATATCTGAGGCAGTTCCGCGGCAGTATTCTCCCGACAACGAGCTCTCCGGGTATCCCGCGCGTGGCCCGCACCGCTCTTTGTGGCTGGCCGGGGCGGTGCTCTTGCCGCTGGCGCTTTTCACGCTGCGCCACAACCCCTCGTTTCAGTTTCTTGTCACCACCTCGTTTGGTCCTGCCGTTGATTTCTGGGTCAATATCGCAATCGGAGGTTTCCTGGTCGGCTACCTCTTCGTTCTGATCGCGGCGCAACCGTTCCGACCAAAGGACAGTCAGCGGTTCGTCGACAGAGTCGGGGCGGTGGACGATTGATGCGGGACGCCTGTTGAAGTATTTACATAATTTTCTATTTTTTCTTGATAAATTTAATTATATTCAAACCACGAGCCGCGTCGGAGACCGATCTTTTCTGGTGACTCCCGTTGGTCCGTTTTGCGGATCAAACTCATAACGACACCGGCGGATTGTACGCCGGGAAAAGGGAGAATATTATGACGGAATCAAAAAACAAGAATATACTGATCAATCGGATCGTATCATTTGTGGTCGGCGGAGTTCTTGTATTCGCGGTAATGAGTTTCACCGTACTGAGAAACGCCAATGACAACAACGAAGAGCTGACGGCTGCCCTCGATAGCTCCAGATACGAAGCGGGGCGGCTGTTCGCAGATGCTGAGGCACAACTCGACGCGGGGGATTTTACGGCTGCTCGGGAATCCCTGGAAACGCTGTTTGCCAACCAGCCGGGGTCGGAAGAATCGGAAGAAGGTCGGTTGTTGCTGGTTGCTTTGACCGCGCAGGAAGGCGCCGCCGAAGCACGCTGGGAAGAAGCTCTGCCTGAGATCCGGACGGCGTGGACCGCGGAATTGGCTGCCGAATTGCGCAGTGAAGCGGACGAGGTTCGTGCAGAGACCGAAGCGGGTATCGAGACCAAAGTGAGCGAAGCGTGGGATGAGGCGGAAACCGACGTACGGGCCGCCTTCGAAGACGAAGCGTAGCAACATCGCTCGCCGAGCCGCCCCGATCGGGGGGTGGCGTGCCGGCGGGTTCAATAAGGAGACGCAACCATGGGTGACAAGGGCGGAAAGAAAGACAAGGCCAAAACCAAGAAACAGAAAGCTACCCGCAAGAAGGATGAAGACCAGAAAAAGCAGGAACGCGTTCCCAAACGCATCCCCTGATTTCACCGCTTCACCGCGCCGGTAACATCCGTAGGCTGCGCAGAATATCGTCGAACACAGGGAGATACTGGTCGGCAAGGGGGCGTAACGCCGCCGCGTTGATCAGGTACATATGGTATCTGTCCACCAGACCCAGCGCCTGAAGTTGCGTGAAGGCAAGCCCCGATTCCGTTTCGTAGCTGTACCAGACGGCGTGGATGTTGACGAAGCTCGATAACGCGAACCGCTCCACAGAACGAAGTTCAAATCCCGACAGTTTCTGCTCAAGGGTAACCCGGGACGCGTCACAGAAATCCTGAAACCACTGTTCCCCATAGCCCTCCGGCTCGCCCAGGTTGATACTGAACGTGGACCGATATTCGTCATACTCAGGATGGGGCGGACCAAAAAACCGCACGTGGTTATCTGACAGCTCCGAGACGATCCAGGATTCAGGAACCCGTGCCGATATCCGTATTCCCTCATGGGCGTAACTCGCCGAGGTCTCCGGCAGGAGGATCCATCGCGCGGTTTCCCCGGCGTAATCAAACGCGGTCCGATAATCTGCCGATCGCAGCGCCGGGGCGAGGCAGGTGATCGAAAACACCACATTTGCCACCTGGGCAAACGTCTCGTGTCTGAACACATCCAGTTCCAGCTCGTCATCACGATAGCTGAGGGTCTGGCGGATCGCCGGTGCTCCGTCAATAAGAAGCTCCTCCTGCGTTTCCACGGAACGGGACCCGATCTGTACCGACGCCGCGGCGAGGGAGCGGTACGCCTCCGTCGACTCCGTCGGAACCGCAGTCATCCTGGTCATGACGCGCGCCCCGGGTTCATCCTGGTCATCCGCTTCATCGAGATCGTCGGCGTAGATCGCGCTGTTCGTATCCTCGTCTTCGACCTGTTCCTCAAATCCGACGGGCAGCTCGATCGATACCCGCGTCATCCAGCTGAAAAAGTGGACCCGTTCCGGCGTTTTCATAGGAACTGACTATAGTGCGTCGCCGAAAGGGGGGCAAGCGTTGCCCCGTCGGCGCCCGCGAGCCTGCTTTGCGTGTTTGACTACGTACGTACGCAACAGTAATATGTACGTATGAAAGTGTCTGCAACGGAACTCCGACAGAACCTGTACCGCATCATCGACACCGTTCTGGAAACGGGGGAGCCCGTGGAGATCGCGCGGAAGGGCGGGTCGGTTCGGATCGTTCCGGACAAAAAGGTGACGATCTGGGACCGCCTGGAGGTCCACGATGTGATCCGCGGCGAAATCGAAGGGCCGTGGGACGGGATCTGGGACGGCGAGCCGGAACTTGACTCCCCGGAGCGTGACGCTTCGGCCCGGGGTGGGGCATGATCCTGCATCTCGATACCCACGTTGTCATCCGTCTGTACGCGGGGGAACGGGAGCGCTTTCCGTCCCGCGCTCACGCCGCTCTTGATCACGCTCGGCTTGTGTATTCACCGGTCGTTGAGCTGGAGGTGCAGTACCTCCACGAGATCGGGCGGATTACCGCGGGGCCGGAGATGATCTTTCCATACCTCGCCGACCGGATCGGTCTGGCCCCGGATGACACGCCGTACGTGGTAGTTGCGCGGGCGGCGCGGGCGCTGTCCTGGACAAAAGATCCGTTTGACCGCCTGATAACCGCTGCGGCGGTCGCGTCCAACCACCCGCTGCTCACCCGGGACCAAACCATCCGCGACCGTTACGCTGCCGCCTTCTGGGATGAAGAGTAAGTGGCGAGCACCGGCCAATCCGGTGTCTCGGCTCGTCAATCACTTTAACAAAAAATTCTGACGCTTCAAAAAGTGTGACGTGGCTTTCCGACTGTAGTACTCTGTAGGAGGAAGAACTAATGTCGACGATGATGGAGACGAGAGTGAGTATGGTGGAAAAGTGGCTGGAAAAAACCGCCTACGCGCAATTTGAGTACCAGATGAAGCTGGGTGCATTCCACGACGAGATGCAGGTATTCAAGGACGAGATGGCCGAGTTCAAGAACGAGCAGCGGCGCGAGACGCGGGAGATGAACCGGAAATGGGGCGAGCTTGCCAACAAGATGGGGACGATGGTTGAAGATATCGTGTTACCGAATCTGCCGGGGATCTTACGCGAACATTTCGGGGTTGAGGAAACGGTGATGACCGCGCCGCGCATCCGGCGGCGGCACCCGCACGATCGTTCCCGGAGTCGTGAGTTTGACGCGATCGTGGTGAGCGAAGACACGGTCTTCATAAACGAAACGAAGGCAACCGTGCGCCCGACCGATATCGAGCGGTTCGGCGAGACCTACCGCGAAGTTCTGGAGTACTTTCCGGAGTACGCCGACTACACGGTGGTGCCGATCATGAGCTCCCTGTATATCCCGCCGGAGACGGTCGCCGAGCTGACCAAACGGCGAATCTTCGCAATGGCGATGGGGGACGACAACATGGAACTCCTCAACGCCGGCGAGATTGAAGGGCCGTGGGACAGGACATAGACGCCTCTCGCTCACAGCGCCCCGGAGCTGTGGCCCCAGAGCTGGCACCAGAACCGGCTCCGGGACGCGCGCGACCCTGGCCTAGTAGACCGGAACGCCGGCGGTGTTGGCCTGGACGCCGTGTTGTTTGCGCGTTTCCGTGCAGATGCGGTGTGCCGCGGCAACCACCTCCGGAGCGGGAAGTGGCTCCTCTACCGCATCCAGAATCGTGTGCAGCTGCTCAGGGGTGTTGATACCCACCACCGTGCTGGCGATGCGGGGATCAGCCAGGGAGAACCGAATCGCGAATTTTGTCCAGGAGTCGGGCTCGTGGTCCATCTCTTTTCGCAGCGTGTTGTATAATGAGCCCAGCGATTCAGACAGGAATGACCGGCGGTTTAGGAAACGTCTCGCCCTCATGAACGAAGAGAGGTTATGGTTGAATCATGAGGAAAAGTTACGACACGGCATTCAAAG
>JAQIBO010000016.1 GCA_027859055.1 Spirochaeta sp. | reverse complement strand
GGATGAGGTCGCTCATCTCCTGCCCGGATTCAATGACACGAGAACTGAGGACGATGCGACCGGATTTCAGGATGTAAATCCGTTCGTCGAGATCCCCTTGAAAATAAACGACCGAATCGGCCTTGAAGCGGACTGGTTTCGGCAAGTCTGACGAACTCCTCAATCAACTGTATCGACTAACCATTCAAAAATCAAGCTTAAGCTGTTGCTCTGGAAGTTACCATTAGCTACTATTATCGGAAGATGACAGCCACTCTGGAACGGATCGGACAGGGAGTCTTTGACAGGGGCCGCAATTTCGCCTACGCGATGGGCTTTTTCTTCCTCGTCCTGCGTGAGTCTTTTTTCTATCTCCGCCGCAAACAATCACGGCGGGTCCTGACGTTCCAGATCCTGTTCACCGGCATTGAAGCGTTGCCGGTCATTGCGATCCTGAGCCTGGGCCTCGGTGCAATCATCATCTTTCAGGGAGTTGCGGTACTTCCCCAATTCGGGCAGGGACAGCTTGTCTACACAATCCTGATCACCGTAATCACCCGTGAACTCGGGCCGATTCTGACGGCGTTTATCATTACCGCGCGTTCCGGGACGGCGATCGCCACTGAACTGGGCAATATGGTGGTCAGTCATGAGATCGAGGCGTACGTGTCCAACGGGATCGATCCGATCAGCTATCTTGCGGCACCGCGGTTTATCGGGGTTACCGTGTCCCTGGTCCTGCTGAATCTGTACTTCAACATTTTCGGTCTCCTGGGATCGTTTTTCGTGACCTCTCTGCTGACGACCATCGATGTCCGGGACTACTTTTTCAATCTGCTCAATGCGCTCACCGTTATGGATGTGGTCGTTTCCATCGTCAAAAGCGCGGTGTCCGGCATGATCATCTCCACCGTGGCGATTTATTACGGATTGAAGGTGGAGCAGGCGTCCACGGAAGTTCCCGTGATGGCGATCAAATCGGTGGGGCAAGGTTTTATTCTCCTCATCCTGGCCAACGCGTTTCTCACAGCTGCGTACTACCTCTTGGTGTAAGGAGTCATCCGATGCGCGTGCAGCTTGACGGGGTGGATTTTTTCAGCGGGGCCACACAGCTCCTGTTTGACGTTACCTGCGACCTGGAAGAAGGCGTTGCGGTTCTCGTCATGGGGCCCAGTGGATCCGGAAAAACGCTGCTTATGAAAATCATGGCCGGCATCGTACCGGCAGACAGCGGGAACGTGTTTTTTGACGGCAAACCGTTTGCGTCGATGAGTGACAAAGATTTACAGGATAAGCGCGTGCGCCAGGGATTTGTATTTCAGGACGCTGCCCTCTGGCAGAATCTGAGCGTGTATCAGAATTTGTCCCTGCCGGTGGAGTATCACTACCCCCGCCGTGAACCGGCACACATTCGTTCTCATATAGAATCGTTGTGCCGGAAGATGGACTTTCGGGAGGACCTGAACCAGCGGCCAACGATGCTGTCTGCGGGGGAACGCAAGATCGTTTCAATTTTACGGGCGCTGGTCCTGGATCCGGAAAATGTTCTGATGGACGAACCGAGCGCCGGTCTCGACACCGCATCGTCGGCGCGTCTGCTGGAAGTGCTCAAGGAGCTGAAGGCAAAAGGCCGGACACTGATAATCGGGAGCCACGACAGTCAGATAGCGTCGATGATTGCCGACCGGATCCTGGTCATTGATGAGGGGCGGATCCTGGCCTACGATAGTGTTAACAATCTGGTCCGGACCGATGACCCGCGGCTGAAAGCGATCCTCTCGGACGTGTTTGAGCTCAGTTCGACCTACGATGCGGATATACTCGATATTCTCGGGAGTGGTGACGATGATCCTTTTGCATAAAATCCGATCGGACTGGAGGACGGTATGAAGTTCCGAATCAAATACGCCCAGCAAGTGGTCGGTATCTTCGTGTTGATTGCGGGGGTGGCCCTCGTTGCGGTTCTTGTTTCAATGGGAGCCAGTCAGCGCTGGTTTGCCAGAAACTACGACTACTACAGCATATTCCCCACCGCCGAGGGGGTGAGCGACGGTATGGCGATCCGGTACAAAGGTTTCGAGATTGGCAGGGTCACCCACATCGGACTCACCGAAACCGATGAAGTCCGCGTCGAGTTCTACATCCAGGATACGTACCACGAAAAGGTCGTGCCCGACAGTCTGCTCCAGTTGCAGACGAGCCCGATCGGCCTTGGCGGGGGAATGGTGTTCCACCAGGGCCGAGGCGCCGGCGAGCCGCTTGAGGAGGAATCGCTTGTTCCGTCGGTGGCAAGCGCGGCAGGACAGGCGGCAATCGCGGCCGACGCGGTCATCATGCCCGCAAGTGGAGACAGCGTGACGCGGATTATCGCCCAGGTGGAGCCGGTGCTTGCAAATGTGAACACGCTGCTTGTCTCGGTGGATGATACGCTTGGGCACGTCAACGCGGCGCTTTCCGGGAATCAGGAGGAGCCGCTGGGCCTCACCCTCGCGCAGGTGAATACCCTTCTCGCCGAAGTTGAAACGACCCTCGTGGAAACCAGGGAGCAAAGCAACGCCCTGTTGGCGAGTGTGAACGTGATCACCGGCAATCTGGAGGAGACCACCGATGCGCTGCGGGATCCCACCGGTCTTGTTCCCCGTCTTCTCGACGCCGACGGTTCCATCGCGACGTTCCTCGACGACAACGACCGACTATTCAATCAGGTGGAACAGATGCTCATAAGTATTAATGCCAGTCTCGACGACGTGAACGAACTGTCCGGTTTTCTTTCGGGTACGCGCCCGCAGATCGCCGGCCTGCTTGAGGAAAGCCGGGAAGCGATCAGCTCCGGACAGGATGTGCTCGAGGGCCTGAGCAACAATCCGTTGATTCGCGGCGGTATCACGCCGGAATTGACACAACCGACAACGTTTCAGAGTTACCGTGATGGCCAGTTTTAGCGGTATGCATTTGCAACGTCCCCGTACGGCGCGCCGCACGGCCGCTCTTCTGCTTGCCCTTGCCGCCGTAGTTGTGTCGGGGTGTTCGTCCAGCCCTGACCAGCCGGACGCGGAAATGGCGCGGAAAAACCAGGCGGCGCGGTACACTGAGTTCGGGAACGGGTATTTTCAGGCAGCAGACTTTGAAATGGCGCTCAATTTTTTTGAGCTGGCGCTGCAGGAAAATATCGCAGTCGACAACCTCCCGGGCATTGCGAAGTCGTACAATTCAATCGGCCGCGTGTATGCGGCAACGGAGAACTACGCCTCTGCGGAAGACCACTACCGGATGGCGATGGAGTTTGCGGAACTCGCCGACGATCCCGAGACCGTTACCCACACACTGATCAACCAGGGAGAGCTCCATTTGCGCAGAGGTGAAACCGCCGAGGCGCTGACGCTGTTTGAACGAGCCCGCGACAGGTCCGCCGACGAGGATGAACCGGCGGATCCGGTTTTATACCACAACCTGGGGACGCTGTACGCCCGCAACGACGAGTTCGACGCAGCGGTTGACCACCTGGAGACGGCACGAACGCTCAACGAAGAAGTCGACGACTGGAGTGAACTCGCGAGTAACCACTTCATGCTTGCCTCTATCGCATCGCGGCGCGGAAACTACGATGCCGCCCGCGACCACGCGATTCGCGCTCTCGACTACGACAAGCGCGCGGAAAACAGTCCCGGTATCGCTGGAGACCTCAACGCGCTGGGGGCGATCAGCGAGCGGCAGGAGCGGTTTGAGGAGGCATATCAGTACTACCTGCGGTCGTTACGAATCTACCTTTCGTTGAATCGTGCCACCGAGAGCGTATCCGTTCTTGACCGACTTGTTGTGGTGGCTGATCAGCTCGGCAAACGCGACGATGCGGAGCGATTCGAAGCGGAGCAAGCGCGAATTCGTGAACTGCTGGCGGCAGAGGAAACGGAATGACCCGACACTACGTCCAGATTCCCCGCCGCCTGCTGGCGGGATACCGCGCCCTCTTCCGGGGCACGTTCCAGCTGCTTGCAGCCGCGCTCGTTCTGTTGCTGGTCAGCGCGATCATCAGTCTGCCGGTGTGGTTTTTCGCGCACACCACTCCGGTCGCGTTTGACATCGTAATGATAGTCGCGATTGGCGCTGCTCTCGTCTGGGGCGTCGTACGGCGCGTACGTCCCGGTGGAAAAAAATGGTCGTTCCGGCGTCTGGCTATCTCCACCGCCATGATCGCAGCACCGACCGTCGTCCTGGTTCTTGCGCTTGCGTCGCACAGCGGGGTGCTCGCGCTTGCCGGCGCGCTTCTCCTCAGTGGTGTTGTCGCCTGGCGTGTGGTTCCTTCCTGAGGTGCACCGCTTTTCGCGCGGAAGCTCTTGCCTGATACCGGGACTGCTTCTGTTTCTTGGACTTGCCCCGGCTTCAGTGCCCGCGCAGATGACAATCGGGGAGCTTTCACGAGACGATCCGATGTACCAGCAGCACCAGGAGTTGGTGGCTGAGTATTTCCGCCTGGAAGCGCAGGGAGCACCGCCACCACCGCCGCTCGTTCTATCGTACATGGTCCCCGAAGAACGGACGCTCTTTGAGATAGCGTCGCAGTTGATGCTCCCCTATTCCACCCTTGCCACGCTCAACCGCCTTGCGAACCCGCGCGTTCCCGCGGGGACGGAGCTGCTGGTGCCCACCCGGCCGGGAATTTTCGTGTACCGTTCGCCTCAAACGCTGCTCGAGGAGCGCATAAACAGGCGCCTGAACGACAGTGACGACGCGGTGACCGGTGAGGAGCTGGTTGTACCCGGCGCGAACGGTTCGATCCCGGTCCGCCAGTTTCCCGGGACCGATTTTGTCCCTGAAGAGCGCCAACTTTTTCTGCAGATCGTTTTTGATGATCCGGTCCCGGTCGGCGTTATATCCTCATCGTACGGGTATCGCCACCATCCGCTGACCGACATCTGGTCGTTTCATTACGGAATCGATCTTGCGGCGGACTTTGGTGAGCCGGTTGTGATTGCAGCTGAAGGCACCGTGACCCAGGTTACTCGAGATCCTTGGCTTGGTTTATCAATAGAAATAGATCATGCCGGCGGCTACAGCACCCGATACGCACATCTCCAGGAGACATTTGTATCTGCCGGGACATTCGTAAAAAGAGGTGCTACAATAGGCACCGTTGGCAGTACCGGTTTTTCCACCGGTCCCCATCTCCATTTTGAGGTGATTCAAGACGGGGACCACAAGAATCCGATCCGGTATCTGCAAAGGGATGCGTACTGATGGTAAACCGCGGTGCGGTGTTGGCGACCATTCTTATCACGATCTCCGCACTGCTTCCGGCGCAGAACTTTCGTGGTGAGGTCGTTGCCCGGAACGTCCCGTCCCCGCATGAGACCGTCACCGAGACGCTTTCCGGTGGTCAGGTGCTCATCCTGACCCTTGCCCAGGATCGCATTTTCACGTCCGGACTGGACGTTCGTATCCGCCCGGCGGAGGGCGAGACGCCGGTTCCCGGCGCATTTACCGCGGCGGTCTATGCGGCGGTTGATGCTCCCGCGGAAGAGGGTGTCGTCAACATCGCCGGCAGTCTCCAGGAGCGGCTGCCCCTCGGTAACGCGC
>JAQIBO010000502.1 GCA_027859055.1 Spirochaeta sp. | reverse complement strand
CAATAATTCGGGAATACCGGAAAAGAGATTAGAACCCGGGAATCAGTTACTATTACGCGGGAATCATGTTCACAATATCTTGGGACATCGGGAGAAAATAGCGCGGGCGTCTACAGCAGACGGCACCCTGAAAGAAGGTGCGGACGTCAACGTTGCATACCGCGCCATTGAAGAGGGACCGGAAAACCTTTCCAGCGTCAATTACTCCATCGGCGGCACGTCCTTCTCATCGCGAAAATACGTTCAATCCGCATTTGGCTATCCACCGGATCACACCCTCACCCTCGGGGAATACTCCCTCCTGGTGATGGAAACGTTCAACATATCCGGCGGCGCCATGTACACCGTCACCGGCATGCCCCGCTACGCCGCCCGGGAACTCGCCTTTCGCAACATCATCCAGGGCCGCGCCTATCCGCGCATGAAACTCTCCGGTGACCGGGCATTGCGCATCATCGGACGCGTACTCACCCTGCAGGAAGAGGGGCGCCTCCGATGAAATATCTAAACGAACTCCGTTCCGCGGTGCATCGCACCGTTGCTATTGGAATAACGCTCCTCCTCGTCGCGGCGGTACTCCCGGCGCAGGAACTGACCTGGGGCGGCACCGTCGACGGCACCGGCTCAGCGCGCTTTGCCGACCACCTTGACGAGACCGACACCGCCGTCTCCGTGACGACGGCTCTGTGGCTGCGGAGTCTCGTTGAGGCCGACGAGAATGCATCGATGGTGTTTGACATCCAGCCGAGTTACACGTGGACCGATGAACGGGCCTACCTGGTGGATCTGGACCGGGCGGTTGCCGATTTCCGCGTCTCCGGTCTTGGCGGTCCGTCAACCGTACTGCGCGGCAAGGTCGGGCGCTTTTCCGCCGCCGACGCGACGGGAACCATTCTCAACCATACCATTGACGGCACAGACCTTGCCCTTTCGGTCCCGCTCCTGCGGGCACGGGTGGCGATGGGCTTTACCGGTCTCATCCTCAACCCCGTTTCCAACATCCGCATGAGCGTGACCGACAACGCCGATTCCGGCGACGACGAACTGTTCTTTGGACCCCCGCGGTTGATCACCCTCGGTGAGGTCACCTTTCCCAGCGTGCTGCTGCGGCAATCCGTCACCGGTGCGCTCATCGCCCAGTGGGACCTGCGCAACGCCGATGAGGATGAAGGTGAGGACACCCTCAACTCCAGTTACTACGGCCTCCGCATCGACGGGCCGATCGTCCAGGGCCTCTTTCAGGATGTCGGCTTTTACCTGTCACCCTCCAAACGGGAGGTTGGCGATGAGACCGAACGCGATGTGGGCATGCTCGCCTCCGCACGGCTGCGCTACTTCCGTCCCGACTGGAACTCCTCGCGTATCAGCCTCGGCGGCGCGGTCATTTCCGGCGCCGGCGACAGCGAGGACAACTTTTACACCATCTCCAGCGGCCAGGCGGGAACGATCACCGACGTACCGCTCATGAACGTCGCCTACGGCGAGATCGGATACGGCATCCGCCCCTTCGCCGGGGCTGCCCGCCGCACCGTGCGGGACATTCAGGCAACCGTTACCGGGCGCACCATTTTGCGGGTCAGCACCGACCAGGCGGTGGACTCCTTTGGTGCCAACGTCTCCGACGACGGTCGCTACGTCGGCACCGAGGCGTCCCTCCAGCTTGGCTGGCGCGCTACCAGTGATATCGGTACCTCCGTTACCGCCGGGGCGTTCTTTCCCGGTACCGGGTCCGACGGAGCATTCACAGAAGAACGAAAACCGGAGTATCTCCTCCGGATGCAAGTATCGGCGTCGTTCTGATGCGTCGAGAGGAAGGCAGCATGGTACGAAAACTGACAATCGCCCTCATAATCGCTCTGGTGACCGTGAGCGGCGTCACCGCCCTTGATGCCACCATCACCGCGGTCAACGGCAAAGTGGAACTCCGGGAACGCGCCGGCGGCCCCTGGGTCGCCGCACAAGCGGGCGTCGTCGTGCCCGTGGGAGCCACCATCTCCACCAGCTTCAACGCCGGGGCAACCGTGCAAGTGGGAGAGAGCCAACTGGAAGTCAAAGCGCTCACCCGCATGCGGATAGAAGAACTGATCACCGAAAACGGCGTGGACCGCAGTGAAATCGACCTGCCGGTAGGCCGCGTCAGCGCCAACGTTCGCGGCAGCTCCGGCAACCGCGCCGAGTTCCGCGTCACCAGCCCCATCGCAACAGCATCGGTCCGCGGTACCAGCTTTGACTTTGACGGCGCCAACCTCAGCGTCAGCGAAGGCATTGTCGTCCTCGCCAACCGCTTCAACGAATCGGTCCAGGTCGCCCAGGGCGAACAGTCCAGCGCCGCCGGCGACGGCGCTCCGCAGAAGCCCGCCGAGGCTGCGGAAAATTCCGGCACCGTCACCATTTCCGTCGGGCCGTCCGGAGAGCGTCCGGTTGTCCGCGAAAGCACAACCGGCGGCCTCACCATTAATTGGCGGATCGTCAATTGACCGTCCACGGGAGGGACACCACCATGAAAACAAATACACACGGCACATTTCGCCGCCACATACTCACCCTCACGGCAATTTTCCTCGCCGTAACAACCCTCACCGGGTGTTTTTGGACGCCTGAGGATGCCAAAGAGGGTGGCATTACCGTTAACATCAACACCGGCGCCTTGGGCGCCTCTGCATTAGAGGACTTTGACGGCTTCTTCCTCGGCTACGTCATCGCTGACGACCTCCTGCGTGGTGATCAGGCTGCTGCGGATCAAGCGTTTGCTGAAGTGGAGGTCGCCCTTGAAGAGGCGTTCACCTTTGACGACGGCACTCTGGATGAAAATGATTTTCGCGTTGAGGTTTCCTTTCCGTCCATTCAGCTCCAGGCAAACCTGTTTACCGGCACCTCTGGCTCCAACAGCTTCCGGGGCCTTCGCGCCGGAACGGAGTACCTCGTTGTTGTCATGGCAAGTTCATGGGCAAGCACCGCGGATGCGGTCGGCGGCGTCGGGTACGCTGTGACCACCGTCGCAGCCGGCGAAAGCAAATCGGTCGATCTCGATGTCTCCGAGGCAAACTGGGCGAAACTGGACACCTTCCTGTTGAATCGGTACGGAATTCAGCCGGAGCCTGAACCGATTCTTGAGCCGGCGACGATCACTTTGGATGTCCCGACTGGTACATCATATTACTATGATCTGGTATCCGCAGATTCCGTTTCGCTACCGTTGTCCGGGAGTTATGAGTCCTGGTACAGCACTGTAACAGTCTTAAACAACACCGGGAGTACAATAGGTAAAAGTGGGAATCGTCAGGCCGTCGAAAGTAATTCATTTACCATTGAAGGAATTGCGCCGGACAAATCATGGCGACTGATGGTAGTAACGTGGCCGGAGCGCGAATACGGAGGTATAGGAGGCTCGAATGCTGAAGTCTATTTGTCTCCAGCGTTTCAACTGGGTGCGGGGCAGAGTAAGACACTGCAATTCTCAGGGACAGTTTTCTCTTATACAGGCGATTTTTCTGCGCAGTTTATCTATGCTCAAAACCCGTATGGTAGTTCGCCAACTTCTGCATATGCTCGACCAGGCTATTCCTCCGGCTACTACGGTTTCACCATCGGGGGTGCGTGAGAAATACTGATGAGGTTTTTATTTTCTTGCGTAAGAATCGGTTTGCAGCGAACCACCGATGCGTCTTGATGTGACTGTTTGTTGGCGAACGGAAAGGCGTGAAAACCAATCCGCAGCTTCTGTTTTTTTCGTCTGTGTATATCTCGGATCTTCGTAGCTCTTAACTGTGGGGGGGCCGGTCTCCACGCCATGGTATTCCTTAATCCGGAGGTTTTCGTACAACAGTTGATCGCCAATCCGCGCAAGTTGTGCAGTAATCAACGCCCACCGCGTTAGCTCGGGAAAACCCCGCCGAAGCATGAAGAGGTTGTTTGCATCCATCTCTTCTCGCTCCGTTCCGTCGGGCAATTGAACACCGGCGAGGACGAAGTGGAGCTGGTACTCCCGTTCCGCAACGTCCACGCACGTTTCCACATGCATGGGGTCAAGCCAATGGTTCGGATCCAGAAACCCGATCGCGTCAAAGTTCTCACCGGCGGCGATCATCGCGCAGATTGAGCGGGCGGTTCCGCCGTTGTCATTGTGCGCTTTGTCCAGGCGGATATGACGAACGTCGGGCACAGTGCCGATCCAATCCTGGGGCGAACCATCGGCGATGAGGATATGCGTTGCCGGCAACGTCTGGTCACGGACCGACGAGATGCACCGTTCAATTTGTTCCCGCGTTTCGCTCTGGTACGCGGTGATTATTGCGACGTTCATGGTGACTGCTCCTGGATTTCCTTCAGTGTCGTGGGGTTCGGCAACGGGGAATCGTTGTACAGTCTACTCAGACCAAACGCATCCAGAATCTTTACGCCTTGCCTGATCTGCCGTTGGCTAAGCGTCTTTTCCCACTTCTCCGGCCGCGCCTCCGGGAGGATCTGTTGCGGGCCGTCCGGTTTGTGACGCACGGTGGAAGAGCTTGGTTTGTCGATAATGTGCTGTGAGAATGTGACCGGCTGCGGCGGCTGGTCCGGATCAAGAAACGTAAAAATTCGGCCTAATTCCCGTCGGGGTTCTTCCATCAGCGCTTCATACAGGGTGACGTGAATCTGGTGTGGGGCGAATTGTCGCAGGGGCATGGTGTTGATAATTGCCCAGTTCAAGACCTGGTTGAGGGCGAAGTCGCCCTCCCGGTCCACCCGACGAATGAGATCCTCGTACGGTCCCAGAAAATCTTTGTGCAAGTTTTCCTGCTCCAGAAGGAGCACCGGTTTGGATTTGGGAAACCAGTGGCTGACGTTGAGCTTTGATGTGGCCACCGCAAAGGGATGGCGGAGAATGAGCACGATCTTGAGTTCGGGGAAACGTGTTTGTGCCCAGTAGGCGAACAGGTTGGCGTAGATATCTTTGACGAGCACGCGGTAGTAAAGGGCTGAACGTGCTCGTTCCCACCGCGCCTCGTGGAAGCGCCCGGAGAAGATATCCGCCAGGTGCTTATCCAATTCGGGGTGCTTCTGGTCTGGAGACAGGTACTGGTTGAGCACGATCGAGTCGAGTTGCCGCGATACCCCGGGATTAAAGGGCTCAAAAAGTGAGCGGTACCGATAGTGCCAGTTAATAAGCTCAAAGAGCCACGTAGTACCGCTGCGGCCGTCTCCCAAAAGCCAGATCGGGCTGCGGGAAACCGGTTCCGTCTCTGGAGGCGGCGTTTCGCCGATGTGGGTATACACGGACTCCCATTGGCGGGGGGCGTATACCGTTGGGTGATCGACCCAGGCGGCGCGCAGTTGTTCCGACTGCAGGTTGAAGAGAAACACCGTTGAATTCCCGACACGTCCTGCCGGTTTGCGCATCGTTCCCCATAACGCCGCGGCGTGGAATGCGCCGGGCAAAATGAAGTGGCAGTTGGTGTCGATATAGCCGCCGTCGATTTCCTCTGATGTGACGGGGAGGGGCGTTCCGTCGGGGCGCAGAAAGGCACGGCTGGGTATAATAAAATCCAGCTCGGGATCGCTTTCGGCGAGCGTGGCACACGCGGCAACGTGGTCGGAGGCAAGCCAGTGATCCGCGTCGAGAAACGCGATCGCGTCAAACTCTTCTCCAACAGCCAG
Organism: Spirochaeta sp.; assembly: GCA_027859055.1. Taxonomy (GTDB): domain Bacteria; phylum Spirochaetota; class Spirochaetia; order DSM-27196; family Alkalispirochaetaceae; genus Alkalispirochaeta. The sequence goes on along the minus strand of JAQIBO010000502.1, from coordinate 2,470 downwards.
GAGAAATCCGGTCATTCGCGGCGTATTACCGTAGTCGTTGTGCGGGATATCCAGCCGGATATGACGCACACCCTCCTGGTCGTCAATCCACTCCTGGGGGTGACCGTCGGCGACAAGAATATGCGTTGCCGCCACGGTTTGTTCCCGGACCGACCGGATGCAGCGCTCGAGTATTGGACGTGGTTCCCGGTAATAGGGGGTAATGACTGCGACGTTCACAACGGTACCTGTGACAATACTGTGCAATCGCGGCACACTTTGCAAGCCGGTCATGGACATGAACACGCTCCCGTTTCGGCACCAGGCGCGGCCGCTTCCATTGTTGGTATTTGGGCCGGGGTTGTGGTACCGTACAAAAAACGATGGCAACATGTGTTATTCCTACCAGCGATCGCCCCGACACCCTCCCACACTGCCTGACGTCGGTGGTTACGGGCCTCTCACCGGATTCACCGTTTAGCCGCGTGATCGTCGTTGATGACAGTCGCTCTCCCGATTCCGTTACCGCCAACCGCGCCACCGTGGATCGCATCTCCGGCGACGCCTCCGTCTCCGTTATTCACGTGGACAATCAGGCGAAGCAACGCCTCGTCGAGACAATCCACAACCTGAAACCCGAAATACCTCGGCAAATTCTCGCCTTTGCGATTATGGGTGATCCCGCGTTTGATGCCGTCCGTGGCGGCGGATGCAACCGGAACACGGCAATGCTTATGAGCGCGGGGGAACGGGTCCTTTCCATCGACGACGACGCGCGCTTCCGGTTTTCCCGCCTGCGAACCAAATCGGCGGGCGGCACAAAGAGCGGTGTGCTGCCGGGAGAGATGTACGTAAGTGGCGCGGTCCATACCCACCGAGGGCTGCGCCGCTTGAGTGACCCCGTTACTGCTGACGTGGCAAACGACATGCTCTCCGTACTGGAAGAGACCAACGCAACCGCGCATGGGCCCGAGCGCGTCCGGCTGGCGATGATGCAGGCGCCGGAACGGACGGTGACGGACCAGCCGTTTCTGGTGACCAGTTGCTACGCCGCCGACGCACGGGAGCTCCTGGCCCCGTTCCCTCCGGCAGCCCGTACTGATGACACGATCTTCGCCTCCCTGATGAAACGGCTCTACCCGGAGGGCCGGATCGCCCATCTGCCCGTTATGGTCCACCACGATCTTGGGCCACAACGCCCTGATTCGGTTGCCGGTCCCGCCGGACTGGACGCCGATTTCAGCACCATTACCGCAGAGGTGATTCGCGATGTTGTCATGCAGGCACCACGCAACCCCGGTGCGGCGGGACTATCAACGACCGCCGAACGTCTCGCTGAAATTTCCGCTCTCAGTCACCACGATTGGATCGAATACACCCATGCTATCTGGCTGCGCAGTCTGGGCGGCTCCGTTGTGCACCTGGAACGCCTGTTGGACTATTACAACGAGGAGCCGGCCTACTGGGCGCGGGACGTCCATGCATTTATCCGGCGCCTGAAAGAATATCCGCCGACGGAGACTGAGGCGATACCCCAGGAGTTGCGCCGGAACGGCCAGTCTCCCGAGGAGGCCTGTGAACTGCACCGCAGCTTTTTCCGCGCCTACGGCGAGCTCATTGCGTGGTGGCCGGAGATCTGGTCCGCTGCAGCGACGATCCGGGAATCCGAAAAGGACCAAATGCGATGAACGGGCCGCATGGCACCGGGCACGCCTCTCGCGGCTCCGACTCAACCCCGCGGCGTACACTGGTGACCGGGGGCGCCGGCTTTATCGGCTCCCACCTGTGCCAGTTTCTGCTTGATTCCGGTGATCACGTCGTCTGCATGGACAACTTCTCGACCGGATCGATGAGTTCAATTCGTCATTTGCTGGACCATCCGCGATTTGAACTCATTGAACACGACGTGACGGTACCCCGGGATATTGCGACAGATCGGATCTATAACCTGGCGTGTCCCGCCTCTCCGCTGCACTACCAGCGCGCACCGGGAAACACCGCGCGGACCAACGCGCTTGGCGCGATCAATGTGCTGGACCTGGCGCAACGCGATGGTGCCGCGGTGCTCCACGCTTCAACCAGCGAGATCTACGGTGACCCAGGGGAGCATCCCCAGCGCGAGACCTACACCGGAAACGTGAACCCCGTGGGTGTCCGCGCTTGTTACACCGAAGGAAAACGCTTTGCTGAGACGCTCTGTATCGACGCCCATCGCGAGCATAACGTGACGGTGAAGATCGCCCGAATCTTTAACACTTATGGGCCCCGTATGGCCGTCGACGACGGCCGGGTTGTCTCCAACTTCGTTGTGGCGGCGCTCAAGGGCGATCCAATCGTCGTGTCCGGCGAAGGTACGCAGACGCGCTCATTTTGTTATGTGTCGGATATGGTTCGTGGGCTTACCCGCTTCCTGGAAACCGATGCAGGGGTGACTGGCCCGATCAATCTGGGTAATCCCGAGGAGATCACAATTCGCGCCCTCGCGGAGCTC
>JAQIBO010000387.1 GCA_027859055.1 Spirochaeta sp. | reverse complement strand
CAGACGCCTTCTCGTCGCTTCGCTCCTGCGAGGGCGCAGGTGGTGCGGTCGTAATGAGTCCTCCGATTCAAACCGACGCCAAAGCACAGTCACCGTAAAACGCCGACGATCCAGATTCAAAGCGGTTATGGAAGTCGTCAGCCTTCAGTTTCTTTTCATCGTCGCGACAACTTTGCGAACGACCGCGGCTTGCAGCTCGCCATAGCTGTTGCTACCGCAACCAGTAACGATCAAGTCGCAACGACGCAAAATTCTACTCGGACGTTCGATATTCATACGATATCGCCTTCTAAGGAGCTATCAACTACTCTAGCCGACGGCGTAAATCTGGCAACGAGAGTCTCGATTATGATGCGGTCACTTTCGTCGCAGCGTGGGCCGATCGTGATTTCCAGAGCCTCCAGTGATTTTTCCGAGATCGGTATATCAAGATGTTCTATTCCTGGGCCTTGCTCTCGCGACATCGCTTCCAACATCAGGGATCCGAACTTCGACAATCCTTTTGGAGCGTTCAACAACCTTATGATTTCTCGTGTCATTGGGAAGATAGGGAAAGTGTACCGCCATTCAGACTGACTTTTCCATATTCTCTTCTTGTACCGCCCGAGGCGACTGAGAATGATACCGGTCCCGTCCCCGTTATCCAGAACCTTGGGAACAAGAAGTTGCGGGTCATCCGTATACTGGATCTGCACAGGCCCGGTTGAAAAGTCGATCCCCGGAACTTGGTACCGTTCATTCCAAATGTCCATTGCAGGAACATACGATTGGAATGGCGCATCCCCAATGACCGAGATTTGTAATTCGCTCGGATCGATACGAAAGGCTTTGTGAAAGGGAGATACGGGGAACTTTAACCGCACGCCACGAAGCGAATCAGTATATAAACTCCAGGTCAGCAGATCCTCGTCGGGACGGGAAGTCCAACAACTAACCATTACATATTTACCTTGGTTACCCAGATCAGCCGTTCGACCTTCATAAGGATCATCCATCAAGTCGAGACGACGAAACCGTATCGTTCTATTCCTTAGTATCAAAGACAGGGTCGCGATTGAGGTGAAATGGTACAACGCAGAAGGTTGGTCACTCATGCCGCGCTCGGCCAGTTCGCCCACATCGCTTCGGCTTGCTCCATAAAACGGTTAAGAAACTCGTCAAAGTCGCCGGCCTTCAGATTCTTTTTGCGAAGCACCCGTTTAACAGCCGACCGAATCGCTGCCCGTGCCTGTACTCGGTGCGGTTTCGTCCAGTCAACCTTGAGGTTCTTCTTGATCGTCGCGACTACTTCGTGGACGACTTCCGAGAGGACTTCGTTGTCGTAGATGTTCTGGTAGTTCTCCGCGATGGCGTCATAGAAGGCGAGTTCTTCTTCAGAAAGCCCGAGCTCCTCCGCCCGCTTGTCCGAGTTCTCCATCTCCTGACGAATGCGGATCATCGCCTCGATAACGGCGGCGGCATCGATGAGACGGTTGTGGTACTTCTTGAGCGTCTCTTCGAGGAGTTCGCGAAAACCTTTCGCCTGCGCAAGGTTCTTTGCCGCGCGATGAAAGATCTCATCCCTGATCAGTTTTTCCAGCAGCTTGAGTCGCAGGTTCTGGTGAGGTCTATCCTTGAATGTCTGGAGAAAGTCATCGTCGAGAATACTGATGTCGGGCTTCTCGATTCCGGCAACGCCAAATATGTCAATGACACCGTCAGTACCGATCGATGTGTCGACAAGGTCACGAACGGCGTTCTCCAGTTCATCATGACGCGCATGACTACCCGGTTTCGCTTTCTTGATTCCCTTACGGACCTGCTGAAAGAAGATCACCTCATCAGCCTTGGTCCGGCATTCATCAATATGCTTCACCAGCAGGAACGCCTTGCTGAGGCGTGATTCGGCGTTCAGGAACTGCTTCTCGATATCGTCGTTTTCGAGGAGGTAGCCCGTTACAAAGGCGTAACGATCCTCAAACTCGATACGGGAGAGGTGTCGCCAATCGCCGTAATCGATGCTCTCGGGGAGGAGTGTTCGGACCGCCTCCAGCTCATCGAAGAAGAGGCCGCGTGCTTCTTCTCCAACGTCCGGCGCGGGCTCACCTTTCCCACCGCCAGCTGAATACTTGCCGGTAGCTTCTCGCAGCTCTTCACCGATACCGATGTAGTCGACGATCAGTCCGTGGGGTTTGTCGCGAAAGACACGGTTGACCCGGGAGATCGCCTGGATCATATTGTGCCCCTTCATCGGCTTGTCGATGTACAGTGTGTGGAGACAGGGGATGTCCGTTCCGGTGAGCCACATATCCACAACGATGACGATCTTCAGGGGATCCTCCAGATCCTTCATTCGCTCCTTGATCGACTCGCGTTGCGCTTTTGTCGTGAGGTGGCCCGCTTCGCTCCACTCCTCCGGATCCTTGGAAAGGTTTCCGGTCATGACAACTTTGACCTCGGGGCAATCGGGCAACCTATTCAGCTCATTGTAGAGCCGGACAGCGTTCTCTCTGGTCATGCAGACAACCATCGCCTTACCGTCGAGGGTCTTGGTACGATCGGTGAAATGCTCAAGGAGATCCTGTGCGAGTTCCTGGAGCCGCTCTTTGGCACCTGCCGCCTTTGCGAGGGCTGTCCACTGTGACTTGCGGCGCTCAACATCGTCCACCGGGAACTCGTCGGCGATCTCCTGAAGCGCCTGATCCACGTCGTCTTCACCAAGATGCAGTTTGACCTGGCGCGGCGTGTAGTAGATCGGGACCGTTGCTCGATCCTCCTGGGACTGCTTGATGTCGTATACATGGATGAGGTCCCCGAACACCTCGACGGTGTCGGCTCCGGACATACTTACCGGGGTTCCGGTGAAACCGATCCGTCGGGAGTTGGGTAACGCCTCAGCGAGGTATCGGGCATGCCCCTGGGAGAACCCGTACTGGGAGCGATGCGCTTCGTCAGCGATAACGATGATATTCGACCGATCGCTCAACACCGGGTGTTCAATTTCGGTCGCGTGCCCGCCGGCATTTCTCTTGAGGGTGAACTTTTCGATCGTCGTGAAGATCACCCCGCCGCCTTCGACTTGCAGCTTCTTGATATCTTTCGGTTGCGAACTAATCTGTCGGGCGCAGGCGATAGTATTGATCGTTATCAGGGCCGTAGACCCAGAGAAGCGAAGGCCACCAAATAGTCAAACCGAAAATAAGGTTGACGACCTTGATTTCTTTGTCCAACTCTGTGCGGATAGCTCGATAGCCGTCTATCTCGATGTCAATGTCGGGATCTCGCCAAACAGCATTGCTCATCTTTTCTGTAATGGGCGTTTGACCAACCAGCCTGTCGTCGATGTATACGTCGGCACCAGGTACATCCGTTTCGAACGTAACCCTTGTGTTCGTTACACACGAAGTGAAACTCGTCACCAATACCAACACTGCGAATAACGCCGACAAATAACGTTTCATCTTGAAGCCCCCTAATAAACCTATCCAAGAGGATTATCGCAAATAATGACGATTATTGAAATATTATTGAGATAATTTAATAGTAGGCAAAGTTATCCGCAAGCGCAACTGCGAAACGGCAATCAAGGGCAAGAAAACGCGAAAGCGCAGCACCGACCGCGGTTCGCAGGCTCATAGCCGCGCCGAAGGCCGCTA
>JAQIBO010000375.1 GCA_027859055.1 Spirochaeta sp. | reverse complement strand
CGCACTTCTCCGTCGAGCAGGTGCTGCTCGCCGCCAGATCGGGGCACCTGCTCCCCGCCGGCGTAACCCGATTCATCGTCACCGGGCGCGTCCTCCACCTCGACGTGGACCAGGAGGGAGACGTTCGGCGCTTCTTTGACGGCCTGGCTGAGGGGGCGACGGTGACGATGCCGGTGGAGACGCAGTTCTGGGGAGCGGTCTACGGCAGCCTGATCGACCGCTTCGGGATCAACTGGGGGTTTCACTTCGATCTCGAGTAGAGGGAGCAGACCGATTTCGGCACCGCGATTCTACCCAGCCGATCAATCGGAACCTTCATGCGTACCGCTCCAGGTACCCCGGCAGCTGTTCGAGCGGATTTCTCACCGGCCCTCCATGGCACACCTCCAGGCGACTCGGGTTGAGTTGTTCCAGAATGCGGGCGCTACGCATCGCCTGGGCCATGTCGGCGGTGAACATCGCGATCGGGGGACGAAGTTGACCCTTGCGGGAGGTGAAGAGATCTCCCGCGAGGAGCACTCCGTCCTCCGGGTGAAACCAGACGGTGTGACCGGGAGCGTGTCCCGGCGTGTGGTACGGGACCAACCCGTCCGACGGAGCGTCTCCGTCGGGGGATACCGGCATGCCGTCGACGGAGAGCGGGAGTGGCGTCACGACACCCGGCCTGACCGTACGCTGTGCCTTCTTCCGTCGGGGATAGGGCAAATCACCTTCCAGGCAGGGGATCTCCTCCGGATGGACCAGAACGGGAATGTCACCGTTCTTCAGGACCGGGTCGATCGCGCCGACGTGGTCTACGTGACCGTGGGTCAACAGAATGCGACGGATCGGCCCGTGCCCCAGTTGATCAACGGTACGGAGGATTCCCCCGGCCATGGGACCAATACCCGCGTCTACCAGGGTCAGGCCTTCGGCGGCTCTCACCAGCCATACGTGAATCGGGATGATCACCCACGTGCTCAAGGCGTAAATGTGGTCAGACACCTGTCGGATTTTCATACCGTACCTCCTTCTTTCGCAGCTCCTTGCCTTGATGATGCCGTGCAGGAGGTAGGACACCCCCTCGCGTACCGCAACACCCGTGCCGCCGAATCGCGGCCCGGTCCAGCCGTATGAGCAGCGGGTCGGAGCCGAAGTTGTATTTCTCTTACTTCCACAAGAGCGCCAAACCATACGGAACGAATTTCCCAAACTCTGAATCCCGACTGACCATGGTGAGATTTCTCCGTATCGCTTGCCAGATAAGCATCCTGTCAAACGGATCGAAATGACTATCCTCTTCAAGCGAACCATACGCAATGGCTTCCTCAGGTGACAGACCGATCAGCTGAAATCCCGTCTCCTCGGCCAGTGCAATCAGGTCGCCAATTGCCACACCCCCGAGGTCGATTTTCTGTATCCGCGTCTTGATTGATATCTCCCACAGATTGACGGCGCTTATGAAAACTTCGTTTCCGGGATTTCGCAATTCTTGCCTCGCCCGTTCTGGAATCAACGTCGATTGCGCAAGAGACCAGATAAATGTGTGGGTGTCCAGGAGGTATTTCATCTCAGGCGAACGAACTCTTCTTCGGTGATTTTGAAGTCATCCGCAAACGTAATCCGTACCTTCCCGTCGAGAATGCCGAGTTTGCGTTCTGCCGTTTCTTCGGTAGCGACATACGGAACTATCATGGCGACCGGCGTCTTTTTCCTGCCATACAGAATCCCGAACGACTCCCCGCGCTTCACCTTTTCAAGGACTTCAGAAAACCGGGCTTTGATTTCGCCAACGGGCAATGCTTTCATATGTCATATCCTGATCGCGGAGACTTAACCTGTCAACTTGTCAAGAAACGAAGAGCGCCTGCTGAGGACTGTTTTCATCCGCGTCGCTCTGTCTATTCCGCACCATACTGCGCGGTAGTCTTGACTATACCGCATTAGAATGCAGAATAGTCAGCATGAAGCGCTGGGTTTTTGACCGAATCAAGGCCGATCTGACCAAAAAGATGGTGTTTCTCTCCGGCCCGCGTCAGGTGGGGAAAACATGGCTTGCGCGTCGGATCGCAGAACAGTTCACTTCACCCGTGTACCTCACCTGGGATAATGCACAGGACCGGCAGATCATCATCGACGAAGCGTGGTCGCCGGAGGCGGATCTTCTGATCTTCGATGAAATTCACAAGATGCCGGGGTGGAAAACGTACCTAAAGGGGGTGTTTGATACGCGCCCGGCGGAGACTGCCATCCTGGTTACCGGGAGCGCCCGACTCGAGACGTTCCGACAATCGGGGGAGAGTCTGGCCGGGCGCTTTTTCCACCATCGGCTCTTTCCCATCACCCCGGCTGAGGCAGACTGGGCGGAGTCTGCAAGATCCCTTGATCATTTCGTTGCCCGGGGTGGCTTTCCTGAGCCGTTTCTGGCGCAGGATCCCAACGACGCACAGCGGTGGCGTCGCTTTTACCTTGATGGCTTGATCCGGGAGGACATTCTCAACTTTGAGAATATCCGGGACTTGCGGGCGATGAATCTGCTGGTGGAGCTGCTGCGAACCCGGGTGGGATCGCCGTTGAGCTACCAGGCGATCGCGGAAGATATCGGCGTGGCACCGAACACGGTCCGCAAATATATAGACGTGCTGGAGGCGTTGTACATCGTTTTCCGGATATACCCTCACCAGCGTTCGATCGCCCGTGCCATGACCCAGCAGCCGAAGCTCTACTTTTTTGATACGGGTCTGGTGGCCGGCGATCCCGGGGTTCGTCTGGAAAACCACGTTGCCGTCGCCCTGTTAGCTGCCGGCGCCACCGCTGAAGATACCGATGGAATCGCGCGGAGTCTTCGCTACCTGCGGACCAAAGAGGGCAAGGAGGTCGATTTCCTGCTCACCCGGGCAGAGGAGCCGTCGCTGATGGTGGAGGTGAAGACCAGCGATCGTCAGCCCGCGCCCGCCCTCCTTTATTTCCGGGAGCGCTACGGTATCCCCGCCGTCCAGTTGGTCGGAAGTCTGCGCCAGGAGGTCTATGGCGATATCCCCGTTATCAGGGCGCAGGAATGGCTGCAGCGCCATACTCGGTGAATACCATTGCTTTCATGGGTTTGGCCTCCTACTGTTCAACACCTTTGAACATTAACCACGACCCTCTTAAAACCGGCGGATCACGACACGCGTTCCTGGGGTAGATGCGGCACGCGGTTGAGATAGCGGACGTGCAGTTCGTGGCCGGGACCTACGTCGATCCTGGTGATTGCCGTGTTGAGGTGATAGATCGTCAGATCCGCGGCGGGCAGGTGGTCCAGCATCGCCTTCAACAACGCTTCCATGAAGCCGGCGTGGCTGACGAGCGCGACGGGGCCACGGACCCCGTCGTCTGCCCATCGCCACAACTCTTTCGCGACCCGGATCGCCCGACCTTGACACGTTGGCCAATCCTCCTGTCCGGCTGCGAGGTGCCACCACCCGTCCGCTCCGATGTCATCGCCAATCACCGCAGTCGGGAACGCTGCTTCGATCTCTGAGCGGGTCATGCCGGGGTATCCGACCACGCCGCGCTCGTCGTGATGGTCAAGAAAGATTCCGCCGTTCTCGTGGAGATCGATCCAGATTTCAGGGCTGACACCGATCGCGTTGCCAATCGTCGTGGCGGTCTCGAGCGAGCGGTGCATCGCGCTGCAGTAGAGCTTCACTATCCCGTAGCCCGCTATCGTCTCGACGCTCGTTTCCTCCGGATCTCTTCCGTGACGCTGCTCGGGATGCGGCTCGCTTGCCAGGTGGCGCGCCAGCCGGGCCGCTTGCTGCCTCCCAAGCTCGGTCAGGTGCGGGTCACAGACGCGGTCGGCCAGGTCGCGTAGCGCGTTGTTTGCCGACTGGGCGTGACGAATGATGTAGAGCTCCACGGTTCCTCCTCAAAGCTGACGGTGGTCATCGTGTATACCGCCGTCGCCACCGGCGCACGAAATCCGACCAGCCGCGATCCGGTGTGATAGACAGGAGTTCCGCCCGTTCACGATCGTTCAGTTTTATTCTTTGCTCCGGAGACAGCGCCGCGATGTTGCGCTCGCGCAGGCGCCGACCAAGGTCCGTGCGTATCACATAAAAAGTGTACGTTCCGGCAGCGTATGTTGGCAAGCTGCCTGTCCCACCCGCAACGGTAGTCTCGCTTTGTCTCGGCCTTTCAGCAGGATTCTCCGATGGTCGGTTGTGCGCCAAACAGGGCGGCGGTACAATCTCCGTATGGGAAGCAACGACGCCGCTGCGGTACGCGATGCCCTGAAGGAGCTCAGTTCCGCGGAACGGGCGCGCCACCATGAACGGTTTTTCCAGACCCAGCCGGGCGGATACGGCGAAGGCGATCGGTTTCTGGGTGTTACCGTACCGGAGCAACGCGCCGTCGCCCGGAGGTTTCGCGCTCTCGGTCCTCCTGCCGTAGAGGAACTCCTGCGTGACCCGTTTCACGAATGCCGTATGACCGCGCTGTGCATACTGACCGAGCAGTTTGAGCGCGGCGACGCCGAACAACGGCGAGTAGTAGTCGAGCGGTACGTGGCAAATCTGGACTACGTGAACAACTGGGACCTTGTCGATACCTCAGCGCCGAAGATCCTCGGGCCGGCGTTGCTTTCCGAGTACACCGGGTCGGGAACGCCGGAGCTCTTATGGACACTTGCCCGGTCTGGTCATCTCTGGCGGGAACGAACGGCGGTTCTGGCAACGCTGGCGTTTATTCGCGCCGGGGTCTTTGTCCCGACGCTGGAGCTGGCGGACTGTCACCTCCGACACCCCCACGATCTGATGCACAAGGCGATCGGGTGGATGGTGCGGGAGATTGGAAAACGCGATCGGGAGGTTGCACGGTCGTTTCTGCTGAAGCGCTATCGGGAGATGCCGCGGACGATGCTGCGGTACGCGATCGAGCACTTCCCCGAAACCGAGCGTCAGAGTTTTCTCAAGGGGACCGCCGTCGGCGTGGACCGTCCCGCAGGATAAACGTGACCACCAGGAGCGCCACCGCTGTCGCGACGGCGATCCACTTCACGGTGGTTGCTACCCCCAGAACAGTCGCAAGCGGAGACTCCCCGGGCAGGGCTGCCAGAACGGCCAGGACCAACGCGTTTTCGAAGTAGTCGGCGAGGCCCGCCGCAAGGGCCGCGGCAACCCCGGTCCGGCGAATGGCTCCGCAGAACCTTTGGTTCGATTTAAATGATCGGAAGAGGAGAACCAGGAGGCCGGTGTAGGCGATGGCGTAGAGGAAGTCGACGACCAGCATGGTTCGGTAGGCGCGGACTTGGCCGGCGGTGAGGGCGGAGACGGCGCGGTGGATCTCATCCGCGGAGGCGCGGAACATCGTGTCCAGGAGGGGGAAGTCGGTGAGGGCGGACATGACGGCGAAGAGAAGCAGCGCGGCCGCGAAGAGGATAATGATCGGTGTTTTCCGGCGCCGCGTCGGGTTCAGCATTCAGTCCAGTATACATCGAACTGTCGCGTTCTTCACGGCGCAGGAGTTCACGGGAACCGCTGATTGCAGAATAACAGAAATACTGCAAATTATATTGCAGAAATACTTGCAGAAATACCGGCACTCTCGTACACTGTAGTCATGAAGGTAACGCTGACGGTAACCGACAGGGGCACGGTTACGCTTCCGTCCAGGCTCCGCAAAGAGATGGGGCTTGAGGCGGACTCGCTGCTCATTGCGGAATCTACGGAGGAGGGTATCCTGCTGCGGCCGGCGGTGGCCCTTCCGGTTGAGGTGTATACTCAGGACCGGCTGCAGGAGTTTGCTGCGGCGGAGCGTGACCTGGAAGAATGGTACGGCGACGCGCGCCGTTGACCGATGCGGGTTTTTCTTGATGCCAACGTGTTGTTCTCCGCGGCGTTCTCCGACGGTGCGGTGCGGCGACTGGTCAACGATATGCACGGGGCGTCGCACACGGTTGTGGCCGACCGCTATGTCATTGAAGAAGCGCTCCGCAATCTTGCAATCCATCGACCCGAGGCGGTTCCCGTTCTTCACACGCTGACCGCAGCGTTGACAGTGGTTCCAACCCGCCAATCCGCTGCGGACGTACCACCGGAAGTCCTCCGGGAGGTGCAGCTTCCCGAGAAGGACGTCCCGGTGCTGGCCTCTGCCATTGGTGCCGGATGCGACATCCTGATGACCGGTGACGTGCGCCACTTTGGCCCGCTCTTTGGTTGTACGGTTGGCGGCGTAGCCGTTCGCTCGCCGGTTGATGCCGCGGGGGTGCTCCTGCGGAAGCCGTTCACGGGAGCAGACGCGCCGTCCGGGAGTTGAGAAGCGGGCAAAAACGCACCGTTTCCAGGCAAATACCGAGATCCGAAATCGCCGTATACTACCTCTACATTACATGACGCACAAGGAAGGATGGATGCGATGGAACAATCACTTGCGGGAATGGTAGCTCTGGTGACCGGATCCAGCAGAGGTCTCGGGCTGATACTTGCGCGGGGTCTTGGCCGGGCGGGGGCAACGGTAGTGCTGAACGGACGCGATCGGAAGCGTCTTACCGAAGCGGAAACCGCGTTGCGTGAGGAAGGTTTGGACGTGACGACGCAGCTCTTTGACATCACCGACGAAGCAGAGGTCGGCGTCGCGGTCTCGGAGATAGAGGAGCGGGTCGGGCCGATCGAGATTCTGGTCAACAACGCGGGGCGGCAACACCGGGAACCGCTGGAAGGATTTCCCCGCCAGCGCTGGGACGAGCTTTTCGAGACCAATATTACCGGTGCGTTTCTCGTCGGGAAGGCGGTGGCAAACCGCATGATCCCGCGACGACGCGGCAAGATTATCAACATCTGCTCCCTCCAGTCCGAGCTGGGACGGGAAACGATTGCGCCCTACGCGGCGACCAAGGGGGCGCTCCTGATGCTCACCCGTGGAATGTGTGTTGATTGGGCCAAGTACAACATTCAGGTAAACGCGCTCGCTCCCGGGTACTTTGAAACGGAGATGACCCAGCCCCTGCGGGACAACGAGGAATTTGACCGGTGGCTTCGCAAACGAACCCCCGCCGGAAAGTGGGGTGATCCGGAGGAGCTGATACCGCCGCTACTGCTATTTGCCTCGCCGCAGTCGACGTTTATCCAGGGTCAGATACTGTACGTGGACGGCGGTATTACCGCCGCGGTGTGATGTAAATCGAAAGGAAATGTGAAACATGAAACAACCGCAGACCAACGCCGGCACATCCGGAACGGACCCGCGAGACTGGAAATACCCGAGCCCGGATACTCCTGGTATGCATACCGTTGTCTCGCCGGATAATTCGGCGTGCCGGGTGACCTGGGCGTTTCGTTTGAATCTGAACCGCGGGGATGAATATGAGTTGTTTGACAAGACGTTGGAGCTCAACGCCGCACTGGTGGACGGTGAAGTTGAAATCGAGCATCACAGCGGGAACGGCACGCTCGCGAAGCTTGATTCGGCCTATTTACCCGCCGGTGATTCCGTCCGGATACGCGCCGTACGAGACGCGGTGTTCTTTATCGGCGGCGGTCGCTACGACGGGACGGGGGAGTACTTCCTGCGCCGGTTTGACGCGGAGATGCCGCTTGGGGAGATTCACCAGATACACGGTGAACCGCCGTACGAGCGGGAAGTGTTTATGACGCTGAACCAGGAGGTGCCGGCGTCCCGCATGATCAACGGCTTTACCTGGGGGGCATCGGGAATGTGGACCAGCTGGCCGCCGCATCAGCACACGGAAGACCTTGAGGAGGTGTACTGCTATTTCGATCTGCCGTCACCCAAGTTCGCCCTCCATCTCAGCTCACGAACGCCCGGCATTATCGAAGCGGTTCATCCCGTTTCGACGGGAGACTTCGTGATAATTCCTGAAGGTTACCATCCCACCGTTGGCTCTCCCGGGGCGCGGAGCAGCTATTTCTGGATTATGGTGGCCCACCGGCAGGAGAGCCGCAGCTACGAGCTCGCAAAAGCCGATTTCGGGGTATAATCGGCGCGGAGGGTGGCATGAATCGAACGCGCGAAAGAGATGTTGAAATACGACGATGCGTCGGTAAAAGAGGTCACGTTTCTCACCGGGATTTGTGAACGAAGATCGAACGGTTACCGGGGACGGGGACTCGGCGTTCCGGCAGATATGACGCTGGTTGCGTGTTTTTCCCGCACCGCATTCTGCTGAAACAAACGCGCGTTCTCGATCGCGACTGCGGCGATATTTGCAAGGGTCGCGCAGAGGTCGCGTGCGTCCACGATTCCCCGTTCCGCGGGAGTCCACGCCTCCAGACGTGTATCACGGACAGTGACCGGCTCCTGCATGGTGATCGCACTGCCGATGTGGGGATGACTGTCCAACGGTGCGCGCCGATACTCTTCCGGAAAGCCCAGCGGAATCTCCGGTGTTGCCGCCGCCAGAACCACATTGTCTTGTTCGAGGAGGTACAACGCGCCGGAGTTCAATCCCGCCAGTTCGGACAGTCGATCAGTCGTGAGTCTCTTTGACGCGACCAACCTCACCGGAGGTGAGTTTTACCTTGATGCCGTGCGGGTGGTGCGCCGACTTTGTCAGGATCCGTTCGACGATGCCCTCGGTGAGCGCCCCGGTTCTCTGGTCCTGCTTCTGTACCACCGAGACACGTTGCCCCGGTCTGATATTCTCTCGTTGCTGTCCGTCCATAGGGAGAGGGTAGCATGAAATCGGTTTTGTGGTATGATCCGCGAGCGCTGTTCAGCGACGCGCAAAAACCACGGACGATTTACGGAGACACACGTACCACCATGGAAACACAGACACAGGATCACACGATCATTCGGGATACCACGGCGAACCCGGCGCCTCTCGGCCTGCTTGGATTCGGGCTGACCACCGTACTCCTCAATCTGCACAACGCGGGGTTCTTTCCGCTTGATTCGATGATTATGGGGATGGGCGTCTTTGTCGGCGGAATTGCGCAGGTGATCGCCGGTATTGAGGAGTGGAAAAAGGGCAACACCTTCGGGGCGACCGCATTTACCGCCTACGGGCTGTTCTGGATCGCTCTTGTTGCGACGTGGGTGCTTCCGGCGATGGGGCTCTCCCGCGCCTCGGAAGCGTACGAGATGGGGTGGTTTCTCCTCCTCTGGGGACTTTTCACGACGGGTATGTTTGTCGGTACGCTCCGGTTGAATCGGGCTTTGCAGATCGTCTTTGGAACTCTGGCGGCGCTTTTCTTTCTCCTGGCGATCCGGGATTTCACCGGATCAGTTGTAATTGGCACGCTCGCCGGCTGGGTTGGCATCGTCTGCGGGTTGTCGGCGTTCTACACGGCGATCGCCGAGGTACTCAATGAGGTATACGGTCGCACGGTGTTGCCGATCGGCGGGTGAGCGCCGGGGCTGCGATACCACGCGTGGTACACTGGTGGCATGAACGTACTGATCGTCACGTTTTCGCAGTTCGGTACCACTGAGACGATCGCGGATGAGATCGGTCAGGGGCTTACATCGGATGGCGCGACGGTCGATTTTGTGCGCATCGGCGGTGATACGGTTCCCGATCTCCGCAATTACGACCTCATTGGAATCGGAACGCCGGCATACATGTTCCGGCCGCCGTTTCCGGTCACCGATTTTCTTCGGGAGATCTCCGGACTTGCGGGGAAGCCGTTTTTCACCTTTATCCTGTATGGTACCGATCGCGGTGCGACGGGCAATCGCGTACGGCGACGACTCCGCCGCGGCGGCGGTGTGGATGTGGGGTATTTCACCGCCCGCGGACCCGACGTATTCGTCGGGTATCTCCGGGAGGGCATCCTTTTTTCTCCCGATCATCCCTCCCGTGACGAACGCGCCGCGGCGCAGGAGTTCGGGAGAACCGTGGGCCGGCGGGTTGCGCAGCTGGAAGCAATGGATGAAGGGCGTCGCACACGATACCACCCGGATTGCGAGTCCTACGACCCGGCAACTCCGGTCCTGTACGCGCTGGAACGGGCGTCGCTGAACCGGTTCGTGATCCGGACCACACTTTCCCGTGGGTTCCACGCCGATGACCGGTGCATCTCCTGCGGCCTTTGCGTCCAACGCTGCCCGACGAAAAACATCGCGCTCACGGGGGCACCAAACGGCGGGAGCACCGAACCAACTCCCGAGTGGGGCTCTGATTGCCTCATGTGCGGGGTCTGTGCGCTGGTGTGTCCCGTTGACGCGGTCCGGTGTCCTTACGACTGGGGAATCACTCGGCTGTTCATGAAACTCAATGTGCGCCGGGGGAAGCGAACGGGCGTTCCGTTTCGTTCGGTAGATCCAGCAGATACGTCGACATGGACTCCCTCCTCCTGAACTCAACGGACCCATGGGAAACAACGGGATTGACGCAGGCTACCGCCCGCAATAGCATCATGTCACAAGGGAGTGCAATGATCACGGATCCCCGCTACTTTCCCGAGGTTATTCAGGTCATCCCGACTCCGGAATACCACGTACTGGTGTACTTCGACGACGGGTCGATTCGCGATTTCGATGCGCAACCGCTTCTGGAGCAGGGGGTGTTCGCCCCGCTCAAAGTCGAGGACCGGTTCCGAGCTACTATCACCGTCATGAACGGGACGCTTGCCTGGGATCTTCACGGAACCAGGGACGAAACCACGTGTCTGGACGTGGATCCACTGGTGATCTATCGGGAAAGCCCGGAAGTAGCCGAGCCGGAGTGGGTGGAACGGAAACCGCGCCCCGACGCTGTCGCCGAGCGTCCGGACCTGTGAAACAGCTCACCGGTTTTGCTCAATTGTACCGTGTACCGCGAAGCGGAACGCGCCACCTCTACCCGTTGTGGCGAGCGAACGCCATAGATTACACTATCGATCGCGCAGGACGCGCTTCAGGTACACGATGAACACCGACATGAGATGGCGCCAAAGACTGAACTCGTTTCATCAAAGCCTCGAGAATTTGGATGTTGTCTACCAGCGCGCCCAGGACCACGAGCTCGATCGCGTGGAACTCCAGGCGTTGATCAAGTCGTTCGAACTCAGCTATGAGACCGGCTGGAACCTCATCAAGGATTGGCTGGAATACCAGGGTGTGACTGGAATTTCCGGTTCTCGCGACGCGATCCGAAAAGGGTTCAACGCCGGGCTCGTTTCCAACGGTTCCGGCTGGATGGACATGCTCCAGACTCGCAACCGCACCGCCCACACGTACAACGAAGGCGTGGCTCGTGAGGTAGCTCGCCTCGTTGTAGATCAGTTTTATCCCGTTCTCCACGAACTTGCGTCGGCCATGGACGCCCGTGCCGCCGAGGAGGGCGCGAGTGAAGTAACCGGCATTTCCGGGTTGAGGGGTGAAGAAAACCAGGCGATCCGGGCGGTTTTTTCGGGCTATCCCGCTGTTCGGCACGTCGTTGTGTACGGATCCCGCGCCAAGGGTACCCACAACCCAGGATCGGACATCGATCTGAGTATCCGTGAGAGTGACGTGGATGCAGAACTGATGTCGCGTATCGAGACCTCCCTGGATGATCTCGGGCTTCCGTATCTGATAGACCTGAGCGTATACGACCAAATCGAAAACCTGGAACTCCGCGAGCATATTGATCGTGTCGGTGTGTCGTTTTACCGGGCGCCGTAGAGGGCACAGATCCTCGGTCAGCCGTTTCGCGTCGTAACCGTTACCACCGGAACACATCGTTCCACAGGTCGTTCAGAAATCGTTTCCAGTGGACGATGCGAATGCCGTCATCGGTGATGCGATTGGTTTCGTCCAGAGAGACGACGATCCGTTCAGCATCCGGTGCCACCGACGCGAAGGATCGGAGCGCGCGCAGATGCTTGTCCGCGATGCGCCGTGCCGACTTCGCTTCAACAGCGAATGAATCCCCGATGACAAAGTCAACCTCCGTACCGGCGTAGGTCCGCCAGTAGGTGAGGGGTTTCCGAATGCGCCGGTACGACAGATACGCGCGGAGTTCCATCGCGATAAAATGCTCAAAGGCGGTACCGAATTCGGTGGTACCCGGATCGAGGGCGGTGATCCCCCGAAGAAAATTCCA
>JAQIBO010000306.1 GCA_027859055.1 Spirochaeta sp. | reverse complement strand
CAGCTCGTCGCTATACGATCGTTTCTTCTGCTGCATTGGTTCCTTGTTCCGCATCCGGATAGTTCAAGTATACGTGTCTACGGAAATCAGTGTAGGCCACCTTCATCGATGAAGGCGTGTTGCACCGGGTGCAGGGCGGTACCGTCTGGAGATACCCCCTCGATCGTTTCAATGCGCGTATCGCCAAGATCCTCGGAGCGAACCGTACATGCACGACGAACCGCACCATCAACAATGACGGTACAACTGCCACACTGCCCCACACCACACCCGTTGCGCGTACCGGAAAGGCCCAGCTCCTCTCGCAGAACGGTGAGAAGCGTTTTGCCGCGCGTTGACTCGGTCTGAACGGCGGCGCCGTTAACTGTAAATTTCACCGTCACGATGGCAGCCACCCCTACGGCAGGGTATGAACAAGCGACGCGTAGAAGGCGACCGCCACGGGCAAGTCGGCAACACGGAGCCGTTCGTTTGGTGCGTGCGCCTGGTCTTCATCGCCAGGGCCAAACCCAATGAGCGGCACTTTGTGCAGGCCACAGATGGATACGCCGTTGGTGGAGAAGGTCCACTTGTCGACTACCGGTTCATTGCTGTACAGGTTCTGGTAGGCAGCAACACCCGCTTTGACGAGCGGATGATCGGCCTCAATCTTCCATGTCGGGAAGTAGAGCTCCTGGCCGTAGGTGGTGCCCTTCCAGCTGGTGTTGGTGTAATGCGGAACCTCAACGGAATCGATCTCTCCGCCACCGGCCTCCATTACCTGCTGAATCGCGAATTCCTTGGTCTCTCCCCAAGTGAGGCGACGGTCGAGGTACAGTTCCGCCATGTCG
The DNA here is from genome assembly GCA_027859055.1 of Spirochaeta sp. Lineage (GTDB taxonomy): Bacteria > Spirochaetota > Spirochaetia > DSM-27196 > Alkalispirochaetaceae > Alkalispirochaeta. The sequence goes on along the minus strand of JAQIBO010000306.1, from coordinate 1,791 downwards.
GGAACGGCGCATTGCGATGGACCGTGCGCTTTGGTCTGGCTTACCACAACGGTGCCCTTGCCCAAAAAGCCGTCGTCGTCGGGAGGAAGTTTCTCGTTGAGCTCTTCTAATGCAAGAATGGTGCGCGCAGCCTTGTACGAGGCGTTTACACCACGCTCGGGTGCGCTGCCGTGGCACGAGACGCCTTTGAAGTGCACTTTCATCTCCATGCGCCCGCGCTGTCCGCGATAGAGGCGGCAGCTGGTTGGCTCGGTAGAGACGGCAAAGTCCGGCTTGAGCCCTTCTTCCTCGATGAGATAGCGCCAGCACATGCCGTCGCAGTCCTCTTCAAAGACGGTGAAGGTGAACCAGACGCTGTAGGGGCCAGCATATCCGAGTTCTTTGAGAATCCTGCCCGCGGTGATCATGCTCGCAACGCCACCTTTTTGATCTGAGGAACCGCGACCGTGCAACCAGCCGTCGGCAATCTCACCCGAAAAGGGGTCTCGTGACCACTGACTGGGGTCACCCACGTGGACGGTGTCGACGTGGCCGTCAAACGCGATCGACTTGGGACCATTGCCGACGCGTGCAAGCAGATTTCCAAGACCGTCGTAGCGCACCTCGTCAAAATTGTAGGTGGTGCACAGCTCCTCTATCACGCGCAGCACGTCGCCCTCTTCTCCGCCGTACGAGCGAGTCTGTACCAAGCGGGCAAGATTCGCCGCCGTCTCATCGGCGTACTGTTCGGCAAGCGAGCGAATTTGATCAGCAATAGCCATGGTGATTCTCCTGTGGTTTCATGGTGTGGTGGTTATGTGAGTCAAGCGTATCATGTTGGTCCTGTTCGATCCATCCGTTCCCAGAGAGCCGCCGACTCTCGGCGTGCCTCCGCGTAGATCCCGGCCGTATCAAAGGGAAACGCACCGTCACGATACACTACCGATCCATCGATTATGACACTCCTGACCTGGGAGGAATCGAGCCCAAACACGATGTGACCGGTAAGCGTTTCGGCGTTCAGCGGCGTGGGTGGGTCGTAGTCCAGCACCACCAGGTCCGCTACCGCACCCGCCTCGAGGCGCCCAAAGGTGCCCCCAAGGTGCCGCGATACAAGCTCGTTGCCGTTGGCGAGGCCCCGGACAAACGCGTCGGGAGGCAGGGCGCCACCGGCGTCACGGTGTTTGAAATATGCAGAACGAAGTTCTTCTACCATATTGCTTCCGATTCCATCGCTGCCAATCGACCACCGTTGGTACTCGGGCAGATGATCGTTGTAGCCAACGTGATTGTTCATATTGGAACGGGCATTGTGGGCGAGCCACGCGTCGGCGGCATTGATCGCCTCCCGATCGCTGGCGCTGGTATGAAGACCGTGACCAATGATAGTGCGCGGCGCGAGGAGGCCTCGGCGCTCAAGGCGTTGGGTGAGGTGTTCTCCGGCCGGTGGCGCGTCTATCGGGTCCTCTCCGAGATGGATATGAAAACCGATTCCAGTAGCGGAGACGAGCTCGGCGAGTGCGTCGAGCGTGTGGTCGGAGAGCGTGAAGAGCGCGTGCGCGCCGATCGCCGCGCCGATCATGGGCGCGCTCCGACCCGCGTGCGCGGCCGTCTCACGCGCGGTGGCCGCAACGCCGGCAAAATCGCTGTTCTCGGCTATTCCGGCATCACGCACCGATTTTCCGTCACGGTCGGACGTCTCATAGCAGAGGATCCCGCGGAGACCGACCGCCGCGAGACGCTCAGCGATTATTGCGAGTGAACCACGGACCGACCCCGCAGACGCGTGATGATCGACGAGGGTGGTTGACC
>JAQIBO010000301.1 GCA_027859055.1 Spirochaeta sp. | reverse complement strand
TCGGGGTGCAGCGCGAGCACGTGGTGATGCTGGACAAGGACGGAGTCATCCGACCTGAGCGAAGCGTCGGCGGCGGGGCCGAAGCGCTTGGCCCGGCGGCGGAGTTTGCAACGACCCGCGACGTGAATTCCCTGGACGACGCGTTGGAGGGGGCCGATGTGCTGCTGGGACTGTCAGCAGGAAATATCGTCTCCGCGGAGCAGATCAAGCGCATGGCGCCCCGGCCGGTAATCTTTGCCCTGGCCAACCCGGACCCGGAAATAGACCCCGTGGTGGCGCGGGAAGCGCGACCGGATGTGATTATCGCCACCGGGCGCAGTGATACCCCCAACCAGGTGAACAACGTACTCGGGTTTCCCTACATTTTTCGGGGCGCCCTGGACGTAGTGGCGCGGGAGATCAACGACGAGATGAAAGTTGCTGCCGCGTGGGCGATCGCTGCGCTGGCGCGGGAACCGATCCCTGAAGCGGTCAGCCGCGTGTACGCGGGCGAGCATCTTTCATTCGGGCCGGAGTACCTCATTCCCAAGCCGCTGGACCCGCGACTGATCACGACGATCGCCCCGGCGGTAGCGAAAGCGGCGATTGAAACCGGCGTGGCGCGCAAGACGATTACCGACTGGCCCACGTATGAGGCGCAGCTCCTTGAGCGCGTGGGCATGGGCCAAAAGCTCATTACCGGGATCATCTCCCAGGCGCGACGGGACCCAAAGACGGTGGTGTTTCCCGAGGCCCTCGACTACGAGGTGCTCAAAGCCGCGGAGATGGCGGTGGCCCAGGGAGTGGCACATCCGATCCTTCTGGGGCCGGTGATGGAGATTCGCGGACTGATCAACCGTCACAGTCTGAATGAGCTTCAAGAGGCGGTCATTATGGACCCATCCGGTGAACACGAACGGATAGAGCGCTTTGCGGCGCGTCTGTTTGCCAAACGGCAGCGCCGGGGCATGACGATGCATGAGGCGCGACGACTGCTGCGGGAGTACGACTACTTCGCGGCGGCACTGGTTGACGCCGGAGAGGCCGACGCCACCGTAAGCGGGCGAACGCGACCGTATCCCCAGATTATCCGCCCGGCGTTGCAGGTGATCGGGACCGCCGCCAGGTCACCCGGGGGAGCGGGAGCCACCGGCAGCAGCGACAACCAACGCGAACGATCCGGCACTACCCCGGGGCGGGTGGCCGGACTCTACGTGGTCAACACCCGGCGCGGGACGTATTTCTTCGCGGACACCACGGTAAACGTGAATCCCGATCTGGAAACGCTGATCGATATTATCGACCTCACGGTGCAGCGGGTGCGGGATTTTGAAATTGAGCCGGTGGTGGCGCTTCTCTCGTACTCCAACTTCGGCAGCGCCCCCGGCGATCAGGCGACACGGATGGCCGAGGCAACACGGGTGGCGCGGGAACGCTTCCCGGATGTCACGATCGACGGTGAGATCCAGGCCAACGTTGCGTTGGACCCGGAACTGCTGGCGGAGAACTACCCGTTCAGCTCACTGGTGGGTAAGCGGGTGAACACGTTTATTTTTCCGAACCTGTCCTCGGGCAATATCGCCTACAAGTTGCTGGGGCGCCTCGGCGGGGGCGAACTGCTGGGTCCGATTCTCAGCGGAATGGCCCGCCCCGTTCACGTCCTGCAAATGGGAGCCGAGGCGCGGGAGATCCTCCAGATCACCGCTTTGGCGGTAACCGACGCCCAGCGCGCCGGTGCAACACGAATGTAGATACCGCGCGCGGGAGAGAAAGCCCCTACTCCGTCCAGCGCACGTACCAGCGCCACTCCACGATTCCGCCGCCGCGGGTCCAGCGGATATCGCAGTCGGGGCCGCAGGCGGCGGTGCCGATGCCGCGATGAAAGCGGTCCACGATGAGAACTGTCTCCGGACGCGGCACGATATCCGCGGTATGGGCACAGGTGTCCAGGTCCTCCGGGGCGGTATGCAGCGCGGAAAAATGGAACGTCTCCCCCCCCGGAGCGGCGATCTCCAGGGTGCCGCCGCCGGGGGCGCTCCGGGAGAGCCGCACAAACCGCGTGTCCGTGTGGCCACCGTGCTCCTGGGGAACGATGTAGGGAACGTACTCCGCGGTGACGGTACTGTGCCACAGCCCCAGGGGATACCCGGTCGCCCGGTCGGGATAGCTTTCCGCGGGGCCCCGCCCGTACCACTCAACATCTTCCCATCCCGGCGGCAGGGTAAACCGAAGGCCGATGCGCGGCAGATCGGTGATCTCCGGGTCGATCTCCGCACGGGCATGGAGGAGGTACCAAGCGCCAGCACCGCTGGCGTTGGGGTCGTCGCTCACCGGCGTCAGGCGCAGGGTCACACGGGCACGTTCCATCCTGCCGGGACCGGCGGCCTGCGTCCCGGCAGCGGAGTAGACGCCCCGCACTTCGCCGCTCCCGGCGTCGTATTCCCATTCCGCCCTCAGCGCGTTGAGCCCCCAGCCGATCCACCGGGACCCGGGCTTCCCCTCCTGACCGGGCATGGAGCGAATGAGGTCGTTTTCGGTGGGCGCGCGCCACAGGGACAGCTCCGGGCCGGCAATAACGGTGTCACCGGCGGCATCTCCAACGGCGAGGACGGGCCCGGCATCAGTGGACGAGAGCTGCTGCACCGCGCCGGAAGCGGCCTCCGCAGCTGCGAGCGCAGGCCCCGACCAGGCGCGGGCACCGGCAGCAGGCACGACGGGGACGCTTCCCGCGCCACCCGGAGATGACACCACCCACTGCTCCCACGCGACGGGGTGCTTCGCAGGGGTGAGGGCGGTGGCGTCGGTGCGGATGACGGTTGCCGTGAGAACGCGTTCAACCGGTGCACCGGGGCCGCCGGATGCGTCGCCGGCACCGCTCCCATCGGCGAGCGCCGCCGCAGGAATCTGCGGTGTGAGCGTTACTGCACTGTCGGCGGCCACCGGTGGCAGCGCCTCGGTCCCGGTGGCGGTCACCGTGCCGTTATCGGCGAGCTCCCAGCGGAGGGTGTACGTTCCGGGCTGGTCCACGGCGGTCCGGAGCGCAAGCTGAACGGTCGGACCCGGGGGGCTCCGCAGAAACGTCAGTTCGATCTCCCATTGCTGCGCGAGTTTTTTGAATTCCCATATCGCCGGGTGGGGGGTGCGGTCGGGCCAGATAAGGCCGTTGATGCAGAAGTCGCGGTCGGTTGGTTCGTCGTCGAAGTCCCCGCCGTAGGCCCAATACTCGGTGCCGTCGGGAGTGCGGGCGCGGAGGCCCTGGTCGACCCAGTCCCAGATGAAGCCGCCGCAGCAGCCGGGGGTGTTCTCGAAGGCTTCCCAATATTCCTTCAGGCAGCCGTTCGAGTTGCCCATGGCGTGGTTGTATTCGCAGTAGAAGAAGGGCCGCGGGTCGCTGGTCATCGTGTTGAACTCGATGCAGGTGGCGATCGGCGGATACATCGGGCAGATGACATCGGTGGCGGCGTGATTGGCCGGGTTCTCCCAGGCGTGCAGCGACGTGTCCTTCTGGCAGCCATGATTGATGGCGCCTTCGTAGTGGATCAGGCGGGTGGGATCGTAGTGCCGCATCCAGGCCGCCATGGCGTCGTGGTTGGCACCGTAGCCCGACTCGTTGCCCAGCGACCAGCAGATGATCGAGGGGTGGTTCTTGTCGCGCTCG
>JAQIBO010000296.1 GCA_027859055.1 Spirochaeta sp. | reverse complement strand
CTGCTTTCCCACACGGCCAACGTCGGCATCAACCGCGCACGGATCGAAGAGGTTGTGCTCACCGCCGAAATCCCACGCGCAGCGATTCGCATCAACGTTCCATCCGTTGCCGACGTGTTCTGGAACGGCGAGAGGGTCACCGACAGGTCCCTTTCGGTGGAACCGGGCATTCACACCGTCCTGATTCGTCTGGGAGACTTCTCTCTGAGCCAACAATTGGAGCTGGAACCCAATGGAGAGTACGAAGTTGGTATGGATCTTGATATTTTATTGAAACAGAATTAAACCTTGAGTAGGTTAAGACGATAAATAATGTATCGGTGGCGGAAATAGTTCCCCTCCCAGTTCACTATTCTGTGCCGATACTTTTGGCCGGTTCTGCCGAACCGGCCTCTTTTTTAGTCCGCTCCCCACAACCTCTCCAGCTGCGAGACAGTCGGAAAGGCGTTGACACGCCCGTTGGTCCCTCCGTACAGTCTCACCGATGACAAACAAATGGAGGGCAATACTCTGGACATTGTTTGTGGTTGCCGGGCTGCTGGTACTGGGCCTCGGAATCGCAACAGGTGTAGGTATCGCGTCCGTACGAAATACCGGCGACCTGGATCGCGTCGGACAACAGGCCTCCGCCCTTCCCTCGCAGATTCTTGACCGGAACGGCCGCCTGATCACGGAGTTCTTCTCCGACGAAAACCGGGAACTCGTAACGATCGATGAGCTTCCGCGACATCTGATTTATGCCCTTATCACCCGCGAGGACCAGACGTTCTTTGAGCACGGTGGGTTCAGTTTCCGTGGAACCACCCGGGCAGCGTGGAACGTAGTGACAAACAACTACTTCTCCGGTGGTTCAACGATCACACAGCAACTGGCAGGTCATCTGTATACCGACCGGGCAGAGATCTCGATCACGCGGAAAATCCGGGAACTGTGGTGGGCGCTTCAAATGGAGCGACAGTTCACCAAGTACGAAATCCTGGAGCAATACCTCAACCGGATGTGGTTTGGCCACGGTAACTACGGCGTCGAGGCGGCGAGCCAGTTCTTTTTCGGACATTCTGCCCGGGACCTGACCGTTGCCGAGTCGGTAATGCTGGTGATCCAACTGGCCAATCCATCGCTCTACTCACCGATCCGACGACCGAATGAAGCGCGGATCATGCAACGAAACGTGCTTTCCCAAATGGTTGAAATGGGGTACGTCACGCAGGACGAGGTCGATGTCAGCTTTGACCGTTACTGGAGTAACTACGACTTCACCCGGTCCAACACGTCGACAGCGTTTTTTGAACGCGAGGACCAGGCCCCCTACTTTTCCGAATACGTCCGATTCCAGTTGGAAAATCGGTATCTCCTCGGCAGCCTGGATATCAACAAGGACGGATTCGTCGTTCACACCACCCTCGACCTGGACTTTCAACGCGCCGCAGACCGCTACATGGGAGCCGGTATCGCCCGGGCGGACAGTATCTACCGCAGCAACGTGAACGCCCGCGTTTCCTACGGAGATGAACTGGTCCCGGTGATCGATTTGTTGTCTCTCGGTTTCAACCTCCCGGATCTGCGCGTCGGTGACGCAAAACAACGCCAACGTGCGCGTCAGGTGTTCCAGGAGAATATCAACCCGGTACTGGACCTCGCCACCCTCCTCTTCGCTCCGGATGAACAGGACGGCCTGCGGCAGGCGACGCGCATATCTCATTCACGCACCGAACTGGAATCCCAGCGCAGCACCGTTCAGGGTGCCCTTGTGACGCTTGAAAACGACACCGGACACGTCATGGCGATGGTCGGCGGTCGTGATTTTGAAACCCGCAACCAGTTCAACCGCGCTGTCAATGGAAGAATCGAGCCAGGCTCATCGTTTAAGCCGTTGTACTACGTCGCGGCGATCGAAGACCGTGTCATCACCCCCGCCACGATGATCTACGACTCACCGGTCGTATTCTGGAACGACGACGGAACGCCGTATACCCCGGAAAACTACCGTGGAGAGTGGGTTGGACCGGTCCTGGTCCGTTACGCCCTCGCACGCTCAATGAACGTGCCCTCCCTGAAAGTCCTTGACCGGGTCGGTTTTGACAGTGCCCTTTCAACCGCCGCAGCCTTGCTGGGAATTCCGGAACAGGAGATGGAACAGCGCAACCTGGTTCGGAAGTATCCGGTCGGACTGGGAATCGTTCAGGTAGCACCGATTCAAATGGCCCAGGCGTACGCGACGTTTGCCAACCAGGGCCGCCATGTGACACCGATTTCCGTCCGCTACATCGAAGATCGCACGGGGCGCGTCATTCTCGAACCGGAGGCGGAGTTCCGCCGGGAACAACGCCGCGCCGGAGGACCTGAGCAGGTCATAAGTCCCCAGGCGGCGTTTGTCATAACCGATATCCTCCAGACAACGGTCCAAAGCGGAACGCTGCGGTATGCCCGTAACGTTGCCGGCGACTTCGACCAGCCAACCGCCGGAAAAACCGGAACGACCCAGAACTGGGCAGACGCGTGGACCCTCGGGTTTACCCCGTACTACACAACCGCAACATGGATAGGTTTTGACCGGGGCGGCGGAAACAGCCTGGGGGTGAACCAGACCGGTGCCGTCACAACCGGGCCGGTATGGGCGCAGTACATGAAGGATATCCACGAAGGTTTGCCGCCGGGCGAATTTGTCCGCCCCGATGGGATCGTGGATGTTACCGTGTCCACCCGATCCGGCCTGCTTCCACCGGCGGACTACACCGGAACAACGATTGAAGAGGTCTTTATTGCGGGAACTCAGCCAACCGAGTTTGACAACCTGGAAGCGTTTGAACGGGAACAGACTCCCGTACTCGTCGATCGATTGCGAAACACTCTCGATGGAGGCGATTTCTCTCTCGACCGACCCGTAAATACCGGCAGGCGGCAGCTGGACCTTTCTCTGGAACTGGACATTGAACGCGATGATTTCAGCCTTGACGACGGCCCTGCACGAGACGACCAGTCAGATTTTTCGCTGGACCTGTTCGGTGACGGAGACCGGACCATCGATTCCGAAGAAACGACCGACGGAGACGAAGGCGACGAGGACGAGGAACCGACCGACTTCGGAGCAAACCCGCTGTTGGACTGATGAGGAGAAGATGACGTGAAACGAATCGAACATATCGAGGTCGGCAGAATTCGCGCCCGCAATCGAATTCGCAAAGAGACGGGAGACCTGTCAGATCTGATGGCCAGCATGCGCAAACACGGCCTGATGAACCCGATTACCGTTACCGGCGATTACACGCTCATCGCAGGACAGCGCCGCCTCGAAGCCGCCCGGCGTCTCGGGTGGAACGCAATTCAGTGTCGGGTGGTCGACGATGCAACCGACGAGTCCCTCGTTGAGCTGGAAATTGAAGAAAACTCGACACGTAAGGACTTTACCAGTGATGAGATGGCCGACGCCATTCTCCGCCTTGACCGGATCAAAAACCCGGGGTGGTGGCGACGCGTGATTCGGTGGTTCCGCCGCCTGCTGCGACGGTTGGGTCTGCGGCGCTGACTGACAGGCCCACGATTCCTCCTTAGCCTCTTTACCGCGCTTCGAAGTTCTCCTCAAGATTCAACGTACGCAGTGTTCCGTCGGCGCCCTGGACAAGGAGCTCCTCGCCGCGCGCCACGATGTCCGTATTCGCGTTAACCGCCTCGCGGGAGCGACGTTGCAGAAGGAGCTGCGCGTCAAACTCGCCGATATAGCGGGTATTCCCCTCAACGACGACGGTCAGAACAGACTGTCCGATCACCCGGATACGGGCTCCGGGAACGACGGTGGTGTCACTTTCGGCGATCACCGCCAATGACGAACTGTCGAGGAGCAGCAATCGGCCGCTCGCGGCGTGTGCCGCCAGCAACCCACCCTGGTACGGGACGACCTCACGCGATACAACCGGAACGGTTTGTTCTCCGGCGATCTCTACGGTATCGAGGTTTACGATCGCAAGTTCAGAGGTGTTCCCGCGCCCGGCAATAACGAAGGGCACCAGTTCCTGTGCCGTTGCACCGCGGTCCGCCGCCGCCTGGTCCTCCGCGGTATCCTGGTAGAGCTCCTCAACCT
>JAQIBO010000248.1 GCA_027859055.1 Spirochaeta sp. | reverse complement strand
CGCGTAATATGGTCAAACCGCGAATACCGGGTGACCTCGGTTCAACGAACGGGCGAGTCGACCGCTCGGGATCGCGGCGGAAGCAGTGAACGGTACCGGGACCGCCACTATTTCGTGTTGACCCTGGAAGGCGGTCCGCTTCTGGAAGCGTACTTTGAACGGCGCGCGAGAGACCCGCGACGGCGGTGGTGGGCGCGGGTAATCGAGGATACGGCTGACTGACCAGGTTGGGTAAAACGGAGCTATGCAGATCAAGTGGACCGAGAAAGGGTAGTTGGTGTGACGGTGAGAGAGACGGATAGAACAACAATTGAAGTGCTGGAATCGGCGATCGACTACGTCTTCACCGAAGTTGGTCTGCACCGGATAATGGCCGCGTACGTGCCGAAAAACGAACGGAGCGCCCGTCTGCTGATGCGGCTTGGATTTGAACGGGAGGGCTACGCAAAACGGTACCTGAAGATCGCGGGGCGGTGGGAGGACCACATTCTTACGGCCAGAATTAGCGACCTTCGGTGATGGTCTGAGCAAGTGCCGTTTAAGCATGCGAAGGGAACGATAACGGTTTCCCGACGGCGCCTGCTGCGCAGATTCTACAGAGATCTCGTTGTGATGTCGTGTCGCGCCGCGTTTGTTCTTACTTCGCCTCGTTGGACCCGCATGTGACGGCACGTACCGTCACATGCGGAAACAAGAGACGGACAAGATCGTCGGGCGGCTCAACGACTGACCAGTCTACGTCGCGGATGTGACGAACCCCGTTATACCGATAATCAATCGCGCGGCGTACGATACCCGCCTTCACCGGATTATCAGTGATGTACGCGAAGGTAGCTATGAATTGGCGGAGCGATCCGATCACGACGCTTTTGAAGCGATCGTGCCAGACGTGCCCAAGATACCCGAAGATCCGGTTATACGTGGAAGCAAATACACTGAGAATCCACTGCATGATGCGTGAAAGGCTCACTCCTTCGCCTGGACGGATCAGGAAGTGGACATGATTGCCCATAATGCAGAAATTCCGGATAGTAAACGAGTACTTTTGCTTAGCTCGCTGAACGATATCAAGCATAAGCCCTTTCATCTGAGGAGTACTGAAAATGAACTCCCGGCGATTCGACCGCGCTACCACATGGTATTCAGCGCCGGCTACAAGAGATCTTGGTTTTCTCATACCTTCAAGACATTCCGAATACGCATGGCGCTTTGCAAAAACGGGAAGGTGATGAAAAATGTGTCTCCGCGTTCCCGAGGTTGTGCTCCGTCCCCGCTGGTCACACGGGTTGGGCCTCCGTCCCCTCCGTCCAGCCGTCCGCCCCCGTCCCAGCCGTCGATATATTCTTCGATTCATCTTCTTAATCCCCACCACGCGGTGCCGATACTCAAACGATGGTGCGAGGAGTTTTTACCGCGGCAAGCGGCATGGTTGCACAGCAACACCGTCTGAACTCGATTTCCAACAATCTGGCCAACGCGAATACCTCCGGGTATAAGCGGGACGTGTCGGTGCATAAGGCGTTTCCTGAACTCTTGTTGCGGCGGATGAACGACAACGGTGTCATTCAGTTCCCCTATCGTAACGAACCGGTGGGCAGTATCGACAAGGCGCCGGTGGCCGGGCGGATTGGAACCGGGGTTGAGCAGAACGAGGTCTTTACAATCTTTGAGCAGGGTTCGGTCCGGCAGACGGAAAGTCCGTTTGACATGGCGTTGGAGGGTGAGGGGTTTTTTGCGGTGGAAACGCCCTACGGAGAGCGATACACCCGTAACGGCAGTTTTACCGTGGGCAGTGAGGGGCTGCTGGTGACGCTGCAGGGTTTCCCGGTTCTGGGAAACGACGGGAACCCGATAGCCATAAAAGAGAACAACTTTGTCGTTGATGACGAGGGGCGTGTGTTTGCGAATGAGCGCTTTCTTGATGACCCGGAGCGTCTGGTTCAGATGATGGAAAACGAGTGGGACGAGACGATTCAGGTTGGGCAGCTGCGCGTGGTGGGAATGGATGAGACGCGCTATTTGCGCAAAGAGGGCGCCAACCTGTGGAATACGACGCGGGAAAGCGGCGACGCTCGGGAGCTGGTGGATGCGGAGCGTCCCCTGGTGCTGCAGGGCTTTCTGGAAAATGCCAACGTCAATCCGGTGACGGAGATGACGCAGATGATTGAGGTCAACCGCGCTTATGAGGCGAACCAGAAGGTTGTCCAGAGCCAGGACGAAAGCACCGCGCGTCTTTTGAACGCGATAATGCGACCGTAACGCAGGGATGAACGTGAGAAGGAGTAGCGCTATATGATGAGATCGTTGTGGACCGCCGCCTCGGGGATGACCGCTCAGCAGTTCAACATAGATACTGTTTCCAACAACCTTTCCAATGTGAATACCACCGGTTTTAAGCGAAACCGTGCCGATTTTGAGGATCTTTTGTATCAGACGACGCGCACCGCCGGTACTCCGGCGACGGAGCGGACGCTGGTGCCGACGCCGGTCCAGGTAGGACACGGGGTAAAGGTCTCCGGGTCATCCAAGCTCTTCCAGCAGGGCAGTCTGCAGAACACCGGCAACATCAGCGATATCGCGATCGAGGGCGAAGGGTTTTTCCGCGCCATCGACTACGACGGCTCGTACGTGTACACCCGGGACGGAGCGTTTCAGATCGATTCCAACGGACAACTGGTGACCAACAACGGTCTGCGCGTGGCCCCGGAGATCATTATGCCGCCGAACTTTATCCGAGAGACGGTGAATGTGACCGAGGACGGACGGGTAATGACGCAGATTCCCGGGCAGGATGATCCGATCCAGGTGGGGCAGCTGCAACTGTACCGCTTTGTGAATTCCCCGGGACTGAACGCCACCGGGCAGAATCTGTTTCGTCAGACCGCTGCCAGCGGCGATGCGATCGGCGGGACCCCCGGCCTTGAGGGGATGGGAAAGACGCGACACAAGTTTCTTGAGATGTCCAACGTTTCGGTGGTGAGTGAAATGGTCAATATGATCGTCGCGCAGCGCGCGTACGAGATGAACAGTCGCGCGATCCAGACCAGCGACACGATGCTTGGTATCGCCAACGGCCTGAAGCGGTAACGCACGGTTAATGAGGGAGGATTGAAACGATGGACGGTGGAATGAGCATGACCAACAGTTCGGCAAATCTGGCGCAGTTGCAACTGCAGAACCTGCGCTACGAACTGCCGCAGGGCACCGCGGAGGACCAACTGCGCAGTGTTGCCGAAGACTTTGAGGCGATCTTTGTGAAGCAGATGCTGGAAAGCATGCGCAGTACGCTGAACCCGGAACACCGGCTGGTGGATACGGGGATGGCCGGCGAGATGTTTGAGGACATGCTGTACGATGAATACGCGCAGACGATGAGTAAAAGTGGCGGATTTGGATTGGCCGATATGATTGTGAACCAGTATCGGGCGTGATAGATTACAGTTGAGGCGGTTTATCCGCGTTATACTGTATACTTATCCATACCGCGCCCTCCCCTGATTGTACAAAAAATTATACGTTTAGCCCCCGGGTCAAGTATCCGGAGGCTTTTTATATATCTACTGCACAACAAATTACGACGACTCCGATGGCCCGGTTTTCGCTTGGCACGAAGATTGCATGTGATAGGTGGGAGGCAGTATGGCACATAAACGGTTCGCCGGTGAAAATCAAACTGACGCGCTTCAGTCCTATTACAATCAGATTCGGCAAAGTCCGCTGTTGAGTGCGGAGGAAGAACACGATCTGTCTCGCCGGATTCAGGCCGGTGACAACGAGGCGCGGACGATCCTGATAGAGTCGAATCTGCGGCTGGTGGTCAAGATCGCCAAGGCGTATATGACGCCGGATGTCTCTCTTTTGGACCTGATTCAGGATGGCAACCTGGGTCTTCTCAAGGCGGCAAGTCGCTTCGATTATCGCAAAAACGTCCGATTCAGCACGTACGCGGCGTGGTGGATCAAACAGGCGATCACACGATCCCTGGCCAATCGGCGCCGCGCAATTCGGCTGCCTCACCGTAAGGAAGGGGCGTTGAAACGCATTCAGCGGGCGTATAATTTTCTGAGTCAGAAACTGATGCGTTCACCATCGGTCGCGGAAATCGCGGAAGAGGTCAATATGGAACCCGATGACGTCGCTGAAATCATGCACATTGCGATTGCGCCGGTTTCGCTTGACTCGGAGATCAACGGGGACAACGGTACGATCATGGATCTGGTAGAGGATAATTCCTACTCCCCGGACGTCCAGGTGATGGCGCAGCTGTTGCGTGACGAAACGATCGCCAGCGTGAACGGTTTGCACGACCGGGAACAGCAGGTGCTCCGGTACCGGTATGCCCTGGATGGGGGCGAGCGATATACCCTCAAGAAGGTGTCCGACGCAATGGGCATCTCGCCGGAAACGGTCCGGCAGATCGAGATGCGCGCAATCAAGAAGCTCCGCCAGGAAGCCGATCATTTGAAGGAGATGATGGCGAACTGAACGGCGGAGGACGATGAAGAGACTACCCTACATAGCGATCCTGGTGCTGCTGCTTTTTGGGAGCTTGTCAGGTATCGCGTTACTTGTTTCTGCGGCGGAGCCCGCGCTCACTGCTGGTGCGGGAGGTACTGGGGGTGGTGATGGAGCGCGGCTCGGTGATGAGGACGGGCCCGTTGATGAAGCCCCTGCGTGGAGTGGAGCTGCAGCATCCGGCCGCGATGAGGCCGTCGAGGCTGCGGCTGCTGCTGCGGGACCGGGCGAGCGCCTTAATCTGCCGCCGCGTGACCCGCGGCGCCTCTATCTGATCCTTGACGACGGCGGGCACACGCTTGACGATTTGCGTGCGTTCAGCGCGTTTGACGGGGTGTTTACCGTGGCGGTCTTGCCGAAACTCCCGTACAGCCGCGAAACCGCGCGCATGACCGTGGCGCTTGGCCACGACCTCATTGTTCATCAGCCGATGGAGGCAATTGGCGGAAGTGACCCGGGACCCGGTGCGGTCTTCACCGCCTTTGAGGATCACCGGATCCGGCGAATCGTCCGGACGAACCTGCGCGATTTTCCCGACGCGATCGGGATCAATAACCACATGGGCAGCAAAGCGACCAGTAATGCCCGCGTGATGTCGGCGGTCGTTGAGGTTGTGGCAAACCGCGCACTTTTCTTTCTTGACAGCAGAACCACCCACACCAGTGTTGGCGCCGCTACCGCGGAAAACGCGGGGCTGCCGCCGTTGAAACGGGATGTGTTTCTGGATAACGTGCGCAGCGAGGAGGCGATCTCCAAACAGCTGGATCTCGCCCTGGAGATAGCCGCGACGCAGGACTTTGCGGTGATGATCGGGCATGTGACCTCGCCGGAGCTTGCACGCGTTTTGATAGACCGGTACGATGCGATCGTCGCAGCGGGATATACGTTTCACCCGCTCAGCGACCTCGCCGCTGGAGAGGCGCTACGGATAGCTCATGAGGATACTGGGAATTGAAAGCTCCTGTGACGAGACCTCCGCGTCGGTTGTAGAAGACGGGCGGACGATTCAGTCGCTGATTATCGCTTCACAGACGGAAATCCACGCAAAATACCACGGAGTTGTGCCCGAGGTGGCTTCCCGGGCCCACGTTGAACAGATCCTGCCGGTGGTAACCGAGGCGATAGCCGCTGCCGGGGGCGGGCCGCCCGACGGGGTTGCGGTGAGTAATCGGCCGGGGTTGAGTGGCGCCCTGGCGGTGGGTGTCTCCTTTGCCAAAGCGTATGCATGGGCAACGGAGCTGCCCTTTGTGGCGGTTGATCATATGCATGCCCACGCCTACGCCGCGTTCCTTTCCCAGGAGATCAGCTATCCATTCCTGGTGTTACTGGTTTCCGGTGGTCACACGATGCTTGGGGTCAGCCACGGGCCGGATGAATTGGAAGTGCTTGGCACCACGGTAGACGACGCATGCGGGGAAGCGTACGACAAGGTCAGCGCGTTTATCGGCGCCGGGTATCCCGGCGGGCCGGTTATCGACCGCCTGGCGGCGGCGGGGGACGCCCGGGCGTGCGCCTTTCCACAGGCGCGCCTGAACCACGCCCACAGCGTCTACGACATGTCGTTCTCCGGGCTGAAGACGGCGGTGGTGCACCAGCTTGACCGCTTCTGGAACGACGCGTATCCGCGCACCACCGAGAACCTCGCTGCGGCGTTTCAGTCCGCCGCTGTCGGGCAGCTGGTAAACCGGGTGAAGCGCGCGATTGAGGCGACGGGGATTCGACGGATCGTCGCCGGCGGTGGCGTTGCCGCCAACAGCGAACTGCGCCGGCAGTTACACGCCCTGGCCGGGCAGGACGAGGTGGAATCCGGCGTTGAGGTGGTGCTGCCACCGCCGGAGCTGTGTGTGGACAACGGCGCGATGGTGGCCGGCCTGGGATACCAGTTGCTTACCCGGGGTGACCGCAGCCCCTGGGACACCGGTGTGTTTGCCCGGGTCCCGGAGTTTCGTGCGCGGCGCTGAGCGTGGGCGGTAACCGCCTACCGCGGCGGCGAGAAATCCTCCGCCAGCTCCTTGAGATCCTCGTTGTCGGGGAACAGCTTTGGCGTCTCCGGTACCGGCTCATTGAGAACGCGGCGCGCGCAATTGTGAATCGCCACGGCGTACTTGCTCTGCGGGTAGGTCAGGAGCGTTGCCGACCGTTCCAACGGACTGCGCGAGGCCAGCTCGTCCTGCGGCAGGTAGGCGATGAACTCGACATCACTTTGCAGATTGTTACGCACCACCTGGCGGAGGCGCCCGCCCAGGCGGATATCCTGGGCGGTTCGGCCCATGTTCATCACCACCCGGGGGCGAAAGCGCGCCAGCGCCGCTTCGGCGGTACGGCCGCTTTCATGGTTTATGGCCGAGAGGTTTGCCACCAGCGTCTGGATTGAGCGGTCCTGACCTTCAACCTTTTCTTCCATAAACTCAAGCACCGCCTGCCGCTCGGCACTTTTACCGGGAAAACTGCGCTGCAGGAGGCGAAGCATACTTGCTTTCAAAAAAGAGTACGCGTTGAGAATTGCTGTGGTGTCGGGGGTGGTCACAATGAGACCCGCCTCGGAGGTCAGGAAGAAATCGATGGTGTTAAAGGTGGTGCCGGAACCCAGGTCCAGCAGGACGAAGTCGGCGGTGAGCTCCTCCAGCTGTTTGAGGAGCGCCAGTTTGCGCCAGTAGGGAAGGTTGGCGGTACCGGTCAGCAGCCCGTCTCCGGGAATGAAAAAGTGGCGCTCCTGTGCGGTTTCCACCACAAGGCTTTCGATATTCTCTGCTTTACGGTTGATGAAGTGCCCGATTCCCTGGTGGCGGTTACGGATACCCAGCACGGTGTGGAGGTTGCTGCCGCCGAGATCCAGGTCGACCACGATGACCGTCTTGTTCTGTTGTGCCAGGGAAATGGCAAGATTGGCTGAAAGGAGCGTCTTGCCGACCCCGCCTTTGCCGCTGGCGATCGGAATCCGGTATTGCATAATGGTGTGTCTACTATAGGCGGTAACGGCCAATCCGGCAACGTTCCCTTTGTGTCTATGATCGTGTTGCGCCCGGCGCTTGACGATATGGCGGAGTCGCGGCGATACTTTGCTGCGATGCATAACGACCCGATTATCGACAAGGCGATTCGTAAGGTTCCCGACTTTCCGAAGCCGGGCATCCTCTTTTACGACCTCACCAGTCTCCTTGCGGCGCCTGCCGCATTTGCCTATACCGTTGACCGGATGGAGGAGATATATGCGAATGAGCCGCTTGACGCGGTGGCTGCGATCGAGGCGCGCGGGTTTCTGCTTGCGGCGCCGTACGCGCTGCGCCGGCAGATTCCACTGATTCTGTTGCGAAAGAAGGGGAAGCTCCCTGGTGATGTCATCAGCCGCGAGTTCACCCTGGAATACGGGACTGATCGCATCGAAGTGCACCGCGAGGACGTGCCGAGCGGGGGGCGCATCCTCGTCGTGGACGACCTGATCGCCACCGGCGGGACGGTAGAGGCGGCGTGTGAACTGATTGAAGAGGCGGGTGCAACGGTCGCCGGAGTGTTTGCGGTGGTCGCGCTGCCGTTTCTCGATTTCAACACGAAACTGAGGGATCGGAAGATTACCTACCTCCAGGAATACAACACCGAGTGACGCCGGATATCGCGTGGTATCCACTTGACAGGAGCTGCGACCGCGTATAAATTCCACGCGTATCGTTTCCCGGTAGTGTAATGGTAGCACAACAGATTCTGGTTCTGTTTGTGGGGGTTCAAGTCCTCCCCGGGAAGCATCATGGCCCCTTCGTCTAGTGGCCCAGGACGTGAGATTCTCATTCTCAAAACAGGGGTTCGATTCCCCTAGGGGCTATTTGCCCGGTAGGTCTTACGATCTGCCGGGCTTTTTTTGTGTTCGGCCGTGATTGGCTGAAGGCGACGCCCGTTGATGGTATTGGTACATCCCGGCGTGCCGCGCGGCGGGCCGTACCCCGGGGTGACCTCGCCCCCGCGTGGCGCACCCCGGCGTGCTGCTCCCACCAACACCCACGTGGGGTTCAATGACTCCCATTGAATGTCACCTGGGTCCATTACACGCCAAATCGAAGCTGCCGCGGCGCGGCTCCCGCGCCGCGGCACCGGTCGCTTCACCGGTCAGTTAATAAGCTCAAACTCAACCCGCCGGTTTTTCCAGCGGTTTTCGCGGTCCTCGTGGGGAACCAATGGCTCACTTCCGCCGCGCCCTACCGCGTTCAGACGGTCGGCATCAACGCCGCGGTCAACTAACGCGTCCACGATAGCCTCTGCGCGTTCCTCGGAAAGCGGCAACAATACCTCTTCCTGTTCGCGCTCCTTCACGTCACCTTCCTCGTAGTAGATGTGGACGGCGTGGCCCTCAACCCGAATCTGCTGGTTGGGATATTCTTTCAGGAGCGCCGCTATCTCATCGAGGGTCTCCCGGTTTTCTTCGACCACATCCTGGTCTTCCAGGTCGGTATAGTCCGCCTCAAAGGGCGCAAAACGAATACCGGTAATGCGGAACCGCAGGTCTCCGGCCTGGTCCTCTTCTACAAGGATTCCAACCGATACCGTCTCTTCAACCGTTGACGCGTTGCCGACAGAATCGACGACTGTCACCGCGAGTGTGTAATCCCGGGCGGACTGAGGTAATTCGCCGTCGTCGTTGCGACCATTCCAGCTGAACGACTCTTGGTCACTGTCCAGGCGGGTAAACACGTTACCTTCCGGGTCGTATACGGTGATTTCCTGTTCTTCGATACCGGACCGGTCGTCGGTCTCAATCGATATCTCCAGATTGCTGACACGGTCGTCGGCACCGGGGTAAAACGGGGTCGGAGCTACGTCCACACTGACCGAGGGAGCGTCGCGGTCAAGCAGAAACGCGTTCGATTCGGCGACACTTCGATTGCCGGCGCGGTCAGTCGCGCTCAACACGTACCGGTACTGCCCGGTTCCGGCGGCGTCACCACGTCCGGTCTGACCGTTCCAGGAGAACGTTTCCGGCAGACTGTCATTCCAGTTCCTGGTGAGAATTGCGTTGTCGTCGTTGGCGGGAATTATCCGGCCTTTCCAGCTGACACCGCCGTCGGTTTTATGGGTGATCGTTATTTCCTGCGTTTCCGGGTCAGCATCACTGTCCGGAGAAAACTGGTCCTGACCAAGTCCTACGGTAACCTCCGGACTGGTGACATCGAGTTCCACTTCCCGCGCTTCGGCCGTTTCCGTTTCGCCGTTGCGAAATGTCACAGTCATCTCAGCGGTGTACATCCCCTCTGAGAGAGTTTCACCGTCAGACATGCCGGTAAAGGTGAAGGAAGCGGGAATATCGCTCTCACCGGAGCGGTCCATTACGGTGTCTCCATCGGAAGCGCTCACGGAAAACTGCCAGTCGATCGACTGCGTATCCTCGGGGAGTTCCGGGGTGAAGGTGATCGTATCCCGAATTTCGTCGCCGTCCGGGGAGAACGCCCGGCGATCCGTTTCCAGCGCAAGGCTCCGATCTGCGGTGTCAACACGGATATTTTCCTGGCGGACGGTGACACGGTTTCCCGCCTCGTCATGCCCGGTCAGGACGTAAGTGTACCGGCCGTCTTCAACAATATCGCCGTTTAGTCGGTATCCGTCCCATCGGAGTTCTTCGGGGAGGTCGTATTCCCAGTCCCAGGATGCCACGGTTGTACCCTCATCATTGACGATGCGTCCGGACCATTGTGATGCATCCGAGCCGTACTGCCGGATCGGCATCACGTCCCGTTCACCGTCGCCGTCGGGAGAAAATACGTTGTAACCGACTTCAACATCGGCTTGTGGTGTTGAGTTGTTTACGATCACCGAAAACGGAGCACTTTCCCCACTGCGACCGGCGCTGTCGGTGACACTCACCGTCAGGATATAGTTACCCTCCGGGACAAACTGGCTCTTTTCATCACGCCCGTTCCAGAGAATTTCGGTTGGCAGCGCGTTAAGCCCGCTCTCCTTCATCTGTTCTACCGCGGCGTCGTCTGCGGATGCGGAAAACCGGTAGATAGGCTCACCGTCTTCATTGTCCACGCGCACTTCGTACGCGCTGACCACTGCCTCGCCGCTTGCCTCAGCGACAACCGGTGTGCGGAACATGTCCTGCTCACCCGGCGAGGCCGCCGGCGAAATGTGAACCGGACTTTCTTCTGTGAGCTGCACATGCGGCCCGGCAGCTCCGTCCGGTGAAGTAGCACAGCCCGCGGCGAGAAACCCCGTCGCGAGCAGTGCAATAAGTATTTTTTTTATTGTTTTGTGTTCTTTCATGAGTGAACCTCCACGCTGGAAAATACGAACGGGGTGACAAGTTGCGGACCACGGAATGTCAAGATCGTGACAAGCTCTGACAAGCTGACCCAAAGTTCGATCTTCGGACAATTCCGTGTATACTGGTTAATCATGAAGAGTGATCGTATCGAATTCTTTGGTGCAGCGGCGGGCGGGGCAATTTTTGATATCATTCGACGGGAGGGCCCGATCTCCCGGGCGCAGCTGGTACGCTCAACAGCGCTGTCCAAAAGCACGATCTCTCTTCACGTCGACCGGTTACTCAAGGTGGGGGTCATCAAGGAAGAGGCGCTCCAGACCGATTCCGGGCCGGGTCGGCGCAGCCTGCTCCGGTTTGCTGCAGACCGCGGTATTGTGGTTGGCATTGAGTTGGGCGTCACGAGTATCGACGTGGCGGTATGCGACCTCGAAGCGCTGGTACTTGCCTCTCATTCGGAGGCGCTGGACATCGCCCGCGGTCCGGTGCCGGTCCTGACCCGTGCGTATGAAATCATCGAAACACTGCTTTCCGAGGTGAAGCAGGAAGGTGGTTCGCTTGCCGGCATTGGAATCGGTCTTCCCGGTCCGGTCAACCGAACGCTGGGGTCAGTGGTAAGTCCGCCGATCATGCCGGGATGGGACCGATACCCCGTACGCGACGAGGTTACCACCCACTTCGGCGTACCCTGTTTTGTGGACAACGACGTGAACGTCATGGCCCTCGGAGAGGCGCGCGCCGGAAGCGCGCGCGCCTCAGAGAGCTTTCTGTTTGTGAAGATCGGAACGGGAATCGGCGCGGGGCTGGTGATAGACGGCCAGCTCTACCGCGGCTTCAAGGGAAGCGCCGGCGATATCGGTCATATCGGCATCGACGGTGAGACGACGCGTTGTTCCTGCGGAAACCGGGGGTGTCTCGAGGTCGTTGCCGGAGGAGGCGCAATCGCCCGCAAGGGACGCGAGCTTGCCGAGAGCGGCGCCAGTCCGTTTCTCTCGGAGACGGCGGCTCGGTTTGCCGCGGAAGACCCCCCGCGGGAGATCACCGCGGTGGAGGTTGGAATCGCCGCGAGTCAGGGCGACACGGCGGCGCTCGAGTTGGTGATCGAAAGCGGGCGCCACGTCGGATCGGTCCTGGCAAAACTGGTCAACTTCTTCAATCCGGAGATGGTGATTCTCGGCGGTGGCACCGTAAATATCGGTGACGCGTTTGTCGCGGCGATTCGGGAGATGGTAATTCGCCGGTCAACCCAACTTGCCACGGTGGACCTCGTGATTCGCCGCTCCGCGTTTGGGGAACAGAGTGGGATGGTCGGGGCCGCGCTTATGGTGGTGGACGAGCTGTTTTCCACCCGGGCGGTTACGGAAATGGTACGGGAGTTTGACGGCTGATGCTCGATCGCCGCACGTGACTGTTCGTTTTTTTGCGGTCAATGTTCGAATATCGAACAAAAACGTTTGCGTTCCGGATTAAAACGGGGTAGAATCACGTCACAGGCAAGGAGGCTTTTCATGAGATTAGGGTTTATCGGAGCGGGGTTCATTTCCACGTTTCACGCCACCGCATTGACGATGGTTCGCGACGTAGAGGTTGCCGCCGTTCTGCGTCGGTCACAATCACCACAGTTTGTGGACCATTGCACCTCAGTTGGCGTCGGCACCCCGAAGGAATACGACACCATCGCCGAGGTGGTACAGAACTGTGACGTTGTGGCGATCTACAATCCCAACTACTCACGCATTGAAACGATGGAAGCGATTGTGGCGGCGGTTGAAGCCGGTGCCGCTCTCACGGGTGTCGTTATTGAAAAACCCCTCGGCCGCACGATGAAAGAAGCACGGATCCTCGTGGACCTTGCCAGACGGGCAAAACTGAAAACCGCCTATTTTGAGAATCAGATTTTCATGAAAGCGATCGCCGCCCAGCGGGAGCAGCTGAAACCCTCCATCGGTGCGATGGGCCCCCCCAGCCTGGTCCGCAGCGCGGAGGAACACGGCGGGCCCCACAGTGACTGGTTCTGGGACCCCGCCCGACTGGGAGGTGGCGTCCTCATGGACATGGGCTGTCACAGCATCGCAGTTGGCCAATACCTGCTCAACCCGCCGGACAAACCGTTGCGTTTTCTCACCCCCGTCTTCGTCTCCTGCGATACCAGCCTCCTCAAATGGGGGGAATCACCGTGGCGGGAACAGCTTCTGGAGCAGCACGGTATCGACTACGCCAAGACGCCGGCCGAGGATTTCACCACCGGGATTATCACCTATCGCAACCCGGAAACCGGGGCGATCGTGAAGTCCCAGTTCACCGATTCCTGGATGTTTGAAAAGCAGGGACTTCGTCTGATGATGGACGGCATGGGACCGGGCTACGCCTTTGAGGTGAATACCCTGCGCTCCCCCGCAGAGATCTTTATCGGTGACGCGGCGGCGGAGTCGCTTGCCGACGCGGAACTGGCGTTGGAGAAATCCACTGCAACGCGAGGGCTACTGCCGATCCAGGCAAACGAGGCGGATCTGTACGGATACGTGGATGAAAACCGCGATATGGTGGAGCGCTTCTCCCGGGGAGAAGACGCGATGCTCAACTGGGAGTACGGGTTGGAAATTACGCGCCTGCTGATGGCCGCGTACTACTCTGCGGAACACGGAAAGGTTATCGACCTGACCGATCCGCAGATCGATGCAATTTTGGAAGAATACGTTCCCGCGATCCAGAAAGGAGAGGGGAACAGCGTCCTGAGAAGGGGCGCGAAAAAATAAGGAGGGCCGTATGGCTAAGAGACTATTAATGATTGGGCTGATCCTCGTGGTTGGCGTCGGCATCGCGTTTGCCGGTGGACAGGGCGAATCAGACAGCAAATCGATCGCGGTGATAATGCCCGGGGCAACCCATGGGTTTCTCGGTGAGAGCATCCGTCATGCGGAAGATGCTACTGAGACGATCGGCGAAGCACGCGGGTATGAGTACCAGTTCCTGATCTCCGATGACGTGGTGCAGCAGGCCAACCAGATCGATACCGTCGTCTCCCAGGGAGTGGACGTGGTGGTTCTGTGGCCGCACAACGGGGACGAACTGCGCTCCGCAGCGCAGCAGATCCTCGACGCGGGTATTCCGCTGGTCGTGTACGACCGGTTGATCACCGATTTCGATGAAAACGCCGAGTTGATGGGTGACAATGTGACGATCGGTGAGGAGACCGGAGAGTACTTCAACGAGTATTTTGCCGAGGAACTTGCTGAAGGACAGGTGAACATCCTTGAGTTCAAGGGTGACAACTCCACGGTCCCGACGCAACGCAGTGAGGGATTCTGGTCTACCGCGCATGATAACTTCAACGTTGTCAACGAATACGTAACCAACTGGAGCCGCGACACCGCACAAACCCAGATGGAAACGTTCCTCAACTCAAGCGATGAAGCAACGGTGGAAAGCATCGAGGCTATTTTCACCCATGATGCGGAAGTTCAGGCTGGTGTCATGGCTGCACTCGAAGGGTACAGCGGCGCTTTTGACATAAACGTCGAGCTGGTGTCCGGTGTGAGTGCACCCCGGGAGCTGCTTGAAAACTTTGACCGCTACCAGGAACAGGGAATCGATCAGGTAACGTTTGCGTTCTCACCGGCGATGGTGCGCGACGCGATCGAGCTTGGATATGACATCCTTGACGGGGAAACGGTATCCGGAATGCATCTGGTTGAAACCGAAATGGTGGATAACTCGAACTACGAAGAGTTCATGGAAGGCGACGTCTTCACAACACGCTATTCCGTAGAATAGACTCAACTCGCTGAGTGGGGCCGGTTGCCCGTTCGGGTGCCGGCCCTTTCTCTGTTCTCTCAAAAAGGCGGTTCCATGCAGTTAGAGATGAAAAACATCTACAAGAGTTTTGGTGCCGTTCAGGCGGTGGTAGATGTGTCGTTTTCCGTCGGCGAGGCGGAGATTCACGGTCTCCTCGGGGAGAACGGTGCGGGCAAATCAACGCTGATGAACGTGCTCGGGGGAGTCCTGCCTCCCGACGCGGGCACAATTCTGCTTGATGGCGAGGAGATAACCCACCTCACCCCGATCAAGGCCGCCAGGCTGGGTATTCGCTTTATTCACCAGGAGCTCAACCTGGTCAACGACCTCAAGGTTTTTGAAAACCTCTTTCTCCGAAACGAGATCGTCACCGCCGGTGTCTATCTCAACAAGCGGGAGATGATCCGACGCTCCCGGGAGATTTTTGAAAAGCTTGGTCTCGAAATCGATCCCACCGCAAACGTTCGCGATCTGGATACATCGCGCAAGCAGCTGGTCGAGATCGCGCGAGCGCTCCTCTTTGATTGCAAGCTGATTATCATGGATGAGCCGACAACCGCGCTCACCAACGACGAGATCGAAAACCTCTTTGAGATCATGCGTGGCCTGAAAGACCATGGCATGAGTTTCATTTACATCTCCCACAAGATGCCGGAGCTGTTTTCCGTCTGTGATCGCTACACGGTGTTGCGGGATGGTCGCTTTGTCGCCACCGGGGATTTTGCCGACATTGACGAACAGCAGGCCACCGAGATGCTGGTCGGGCGGAGTATCGTGGACGACGTGGTTGAGAAAACCAACCAGGTGGGCGATGAGCGCGTTCTTGAGGCTGAGGATCTGAGCTGCGCGGGCCACTTCGAAAACGTGAGCTTTGCGTTGCAAAAGGGAGAGGTTCTCGTGTTTACCGGCCTGTTTGGTGACGGCCGCGGGGCGCTCGCGGAGTGTCTGTTCGGCGCCCGCCCCCTCACCTCCGGGACGATCCGGCTCCACGGGGAAGAACTGGACACCGGTTCCATTCTCAACGTAATCAAATCCGGCGTGTCGATGGTGCCCCGGAACCGCAAGGAACGCTCAATCCTGAAAGACCTCTCCGTGAAGGACAACCTCTCCATGGCGTATTTTACCAGTGCTCACAAAGGGCTGGTAGTCCACAGACGTGAAGAGAACGCCCGGTTTGAGGAGCAGCGTCAGCGGACCAATATTCGCGTCGGCAGTCCGAACGATCCGATCACCTCTCTCAGCGGCGGCAATCAGCAGAAAGTGGTGTTTTCGCGCTGGTTCGGGCTGGACAGCGAGGTGTTCATCCTCGACAACCCGACCCAGGGAATTGATGTGGGCGCCAAGTTCGAGATTTATCAGCTTATCAATAAGCTCGTGGAAACCGGGAAAAGCGTCGTTATGTTCAGCTCTGAGTTTCCCGAGATTCACAAAATCGCCGACCGGTGCATCGTGATGTACAAAGGTGAGATCAACAAAGAATTTGCCCGCGAGGAGCTGAACGAGGTGGATGTGATGTACTACGCAACGGGATCCAACAAGAAGGCTGGCTGACGATGAAAAATGCACTTGAAAATCGCGACTGGAAAGGCGTCGCGAAGCACCTCTTTGTGAATTACAACTACGTCTTTTCTTTCGCCCTGCTTCTGATCGTCGGTCGATTTGCCAGCGATCAGTTTCTCAGCGTCGCGAGCATTTCCAACCTGATCCGCTCCTCGGTCTTTATCGGGATTATCGCCCTTGGTATGACCCTCACGATCATATCGGGAAATATCGACCTTTCGGTCGGATCGATTCTGGCGCTTGCGGCGGCGATCAGTGTCTCCGTGTTCAACAGTTCCGGAAGCGTGCTGCAGGCGTTGCTTGCGGCAGCGGTGGCTGGTGCCGGGTTGGGGCTCATAAACGGCCTCTTTGTGGGGTACGCGCGGATGGCGTCGTTCATTGTGACTCTGGCCACGATGGTGGCCTACCGGTCACTCACCGTCCAGATGGGCCAGGGCGGACCACTCCTTACCGACAACACGCTGTACTTTGAGAACCTGCGCTGGATCGGCTACGGAGGAATCGGTGGCCCCCGGGGCCTGCCATATCTGGCGGTGATCTTTATCGCCCTGACGCTGATCATGTGGTTTGTAATGAACAAGACCAAGTTTGGTCGGTACGTGTACGCCGTCGGGTCCAACGAGAAGGCCGCCAAACTCACCGGTATTCGCGTGACCGTTGTGAAGGTTGCAATATTCACCATCACCGGATTACTGACCGGTATCGCCGCGTTTCTGTACGCCGCGCGCTTCGGATCGGTTGACGTTGCCACGGCGGGCCGCATGTTCGAGCTTGACGTGATCGCGGCGGTTGCTATCGGCGGCACGATGATGTCCGGCGGTCGCGGGACGATTCAAGGAACGTTCTTTGGCGCGATTATCATTTATTCAATCGACGCGATTCTGTCGGCGTACCAGGTACCCGCATTTGTCAACGACTTCATTAAAGGTGTGCTTATTCTCGGCGCGGTCTTGCTCCAGAAAGTGCTTGATCGCACGCGGGACGAGTAGGGTACCCGGCCTCTGGCGCACGCCGCCGTCTGTCCCGCCCGCTCACGCCAGCTCGGGAAAGCGCTCCCGGATCGCCTTGCGAAACGCCGGCGCCTGCACACCCAGCAGGCGCGCCGCCTCGGATCGATTTCCCCCGGCGCGGCGCAGCGCTTCGGCGTAAAACGCGCGTTCCGTTTCCTCCAGCGCCTCCCGGACATCCATCGGCTCCTCACGCGGCCACATCCGGTGCACCACGGCAGGGGCGGATTCCGCTGCGCCCTGTGGCGCGCCGGAGTCCTCACCGCCGCCGGCGACGTCCAGACTGCCGCGCACGGCATCCACAGGGATCACCGCCTGCTCCGTGAACACACACATCCGCCGGACAACATTCTGCAACTGCCGCACGTTCCGCGGCCACTCATATCCGGTGATCGCCTCCAGGGCAGCCGATGAAAAACGGAGCGTCGTGCCATGTTCATCGTTCCATTGCGAAAGAAACGCCTGCGCCAGCAGTTCAACATCGCCGTCCCGCTCGCGCAGCGGCGGCACGTGGATCGGTAACTGCTGCAGCCGTTCAAACAGATCCTCCCGAAACGCCCCCGCGGCAACCATCTCCGGCAGATCGCGATGCGTCGCCACAACCAGCCGCACATCCACGTGAATCGGCCGGTCCACCCCCACCGGGGTTATCTCGCCCCGGTCGATCGCACGGAGCAGCTTCCC
>JAQIBO010000247.1 GCA_027859055.1 Spirochaeta sp. | reverse complement strand
GAGTTTTTCAGCCGTCACCAGCGTCCGGACTGGACCCGGGTCACGTTTGAGCCGGGCGCCGTTGTCGATGTGTACCTCGGTATCGACGCGGGCTCCACCACCACGAAGATGGTCCTCCTTGACGGCGACGGCCGGATTCTCGACTCAGCGTACTCCCACAACGACGGAGAACCGCTGCGGACGGGGGTCCGTCTGCTGACCGAGCTCCTTGGTCGCTACGAGGCGGAAGATGTAACGCTGAAGATTCAGGGCCTCGGCACAACCGGATACGGGGAGAAACTTTTTGCCGCGGCGTTTCACGCGGATTACCATACCGTCGAGACGGTCGCTCACGCCCACGCGGCCATAGAGATCGCCCCGAACGCGGGGTTCGTTCTGGATATCGGCGGGCAGGACATGAAGGCGATCACCGTGACCGACGGCATCGTCACGGCCATCAGTCTGAACGAGGCGTGTTCCGCCGGGTGCGGGTCGTTTCTTGAGAACTTCGCCCATAACCTTGAGGTTCCCGTTCAGGAGATCGCCGACCTGGCGTTTGCCGCGGATGCGCCGAGCCAGCTTGGCTCGCGGTGCACCGTGTTCATGAACTCGTCGATTATCACGGAGCAGAAGAACGGGAAGGGCCCGGCGGATATCCTTGCCGGTTTGTGCCGGTCGATTGTGGAAAACGTCTTTACCAAGGTGGTTCGCGTTCCGAACTTCGAGATGCTCGGCGAAACGGTGGTAGTCCAGGGCGGCACCTTTGAGAACGACGCGGTGCTGCGGGCGCTGGAGCAGTACACCGGACGCCGGGTGGTGCGGGCGCCGCACCCGGGGCTGATGGGGGCGATCGGTGTGGCCCGCCTGACCCAGCAGCAGATGAGCCGGCGGCAGCGCGCCGCGGCGGTCACACCTGCGGGAGGCACCGAAACCGGCGCATCCCGGTTTACCGGGCTGGAAGAGCTGCGGACGTTTGACGTGCACCAGGAGAGCGGCCATATC
This sequence comes from Spirochaeta sp., assembly GCA_027859055.1. Classification (GTDB taxonomy): domain Bacteria; phylum Spirochaetota; class Spirochaetia; order DSM-27196; family Alkalispirochaetaceae; genus Alkalispirochaeta. The sequence goes on along the minus strand of JAQIBO010000247.1, from coordinate 3,463 downwards.
TGCCCGTGGTGCTCCAACGCGTGTAACCGGACGATCGTGCGCTTCGCCGACGGGAGCCACTTTGTCACCGGCAACCGCTGCGAACGCGGGGAGGTCGTTGAAACCGAGGAGAGTAAAGCTGAGGCGAAGGCGCGCGTGCGCCAGATCGCCCAGCGACAACGCCAGATTCCCAATCTGATGACCGAGCGGGAGGAGCTCCTGTTTCGGCGCCCTGCAGAAGAGCCCCTGCCGGCGGCGCATACGCAGTCGATGACGATCGGAATTCCGCGGACGCTGGAGTTCTGGCACAGTTATCCGTTCTGGTACAGCTTCTGGAGCAGCCTCGGTTACTCGGTCAAGCTGTCGGAACCGAGCACGAAAGAGCTGTTTGAGGACGGACTGGCGTCGGTGCCCTCCGACACGGTGTGCTTTCCCGCCAAGCTGGCCCACGGACATCTCCGCGATCTTATCGCCAAACGAGTGGACCGGATCTTCATGCCGATGATCAACCGCATGCCGCCGGAAAACCCCACGACCACCAGTAATCACGTCTGCGCGGTGGTAAAAGGTTACCCGATGGTCCTTGATGTGAGCGATGAACCGGAGAAGATGCACGGCATTCCGTTTGATCGCCCGATGTTTCACTGGGTCGACGACCGCTCCCGGCATCAGCAGCTCCTGAAATGGGCAGCCACCACTCTCGGTATCGACGCGCAGACCGCCATGGCGGCGATCGACCGGGGTAACCGACGGCAGACCGAGTTTGAATCTGCCCTGATGGAGCGCGGCGGCGAGGTACTGCGGGACCTGGAAGAGAAAGACGACGGGTTTGCGGTGGTGATCGCCGGGCGCCCGTACCACTCGGACCGCCTGGTGAACCACGACCTGGCGTCGTTCTTTGTGGAGGAGGGGGTGCCGGTGCTGACCGCCGACAGTCTTCCCGGTCTTCACGATGTCGATCTCAGCGGAACACGATCGGAGCTGACGATCAACTTTCACGTGCGGATGTACTCGGCGGCGATGAAAGTCGCCGAACATCCCAACCTGGAGCTGGTGCAGATCGTCAGTTTCGGGTGTGGTCACGACGCGGTGATCAGCGACGAGGTGGTCCGTGTTCTCGAGAAGGGAAGCGGGAAGTCACCGTTGACGCTCAAGCTGGATGAGACCGACGTGAAGGGCCCCCTGGCGATTCGGATCCGCTCCTTTATCGAAACGATTCGCGCCCGCCGCGCCCGCGACGTTGTCGCTGAGGAAATAGCCGGGACCGCCGGCGACGGGGGGGCGACTGATAACGCCGCCGGGACCGGCCCGGGTGCCGCGACGCATCCGGTGATTCTCCCGGAGCCGTTTGTCGTAAAGTACCGGAAGCAGGACCGCAAAGAGAAGGTGATCATGGCTCCCAACGTGAGCCGCGCCTTTGCCACCGTTATCAGCGCGGCGATTCGCGCCGATGGCTACCGGATTGAGCCGCTTCCTATGGCGGACCGCCGCGCGATTGAGCTGGGAAAGCGCTACATCCATAACGATATGTGTTTTCCCGCTCAGGTAAACGTAGGGGAGATGCTGGGCGCGCTGGAAAGCGGTGTCGCCGACCCGGCAAACGCGGTGTGCGGGCTTGCCAAGAGCCAGTGTGATTGCCGCCTGGCTCACTACGCGAGCCTGGCGCGACGCGCGCTGGACGACGCCGGGTATCCGCAGGTGCCGATCATTACCACCGACATCGACACCAAAAACATGCACCCCGGGTTCAAGCTGAGCCCCCTGTTTCAGCTGCGCATGCTCTGGGCGCTGGGGATCGTCGATGCGCTGGAGGCGCTGCGCCTGCGGCTGCGCCCGTACGAGATTACCGCCGGTGAGGTTGATGCGATCTTTGAAACGGGAGTGGAAGAGGTTGCCGCGGGAATTGAGGCGTCGGTGCGGCGCGGGCTGCAGGCGTTTGAACGGTGCGTGGAGCGACTGAAACAGGTGGAGCTGGATACCTCCACCGAGCGCCCGCAGGTGTTTATCATCGGTGAGTTTCTGCTCAACTTTCATCCTACCAGCAACTACAACATTGTCGAGTATCTCGAGGCCAACGGTATGGAAGTTGTGCTGCCGAATATCCTTGATTCGTTTCGTCGCGACTTTATGCGTATGAAAACGGAGCGCAAGGAGTTCTTTATCCACTACCCCTTTGCCGAAACGGTACTGGGCAGCGTGACCGACTATCTTTTTGATCACGTCCTGGCGCGGGTTGCGAAGATCGCCGCGACTCATCCCCGTTTTCACGAGCAGGTGGCATTACCGAAGATCGCCGAACGCTCGGAAGAAATCGTGCACCACACCTTCACCTCCGGTGAGGGCTGGATGATCGCCGGTGAGATACTGCACCACGCCGCCGAAGGCATCCGCTCGTTTCTGATTCTGCAACCGTTCGGGTGTCTGCCCAATCACGTTACCGGACGTGGTCTGGTGAAGCGGCTGAAAGAGATCCACCCGGAGGCGCAGATCCTGAGTCTGGACTACGACCCGGATACCAGTTTTGCCAACATCGAAAACCGGCTGCAGATGCTGATTCTCAACAGCCGGATGCAGCAGGCAAACACGGGCGCATCGCGGTAGGGCAGCCCTCTTGCGCCCGTGGGCGGGCCCGACCAACACCTGACCACCGGCCGGGCGCGGGCGGGTGCGGCGCCTGACCACCGCCCTTGCGCGGGCGGGTGTGGCGCCTGACCACCGGCCGGGCGCGACCAACGCCTGACCACCGCCCTTGCGCGCCCGGCGGCGAAGGTCTACACTTTTTTCCCATGAAAGCTGTCATTTTTGATTTGGACGGCGTCGTTGTGTACACCGATGCGTACCATTATAAAGCGTGGAAAAAACTTTCCGACGACCAGGGATGGGCGTTTGATGAGTCGTTGAACGACCAGTTGCGCGGGGTTTCGCGCATGGCCTCATTGCAGGTGATTCTTGACCACAACGGAATTGATTTGCCGGAAGAGAAAAAGGTTGAGCTGGCAACCCGGAAAAACGAAGACTACCGCGCCTTTCTGGCCGGGATCGACGATACGGCGCTGGTGGACGGCGCGCTGGACTTCATTCGGGCGCTGCGCACGCGCGGCGTCAAGATCGGATTGGGAAGCAGCAGCAAAAACGCGATGATGGTGCTGGAAAAGCTTGGCATCGATTCCCTCTTTGACGAGATCGTGACGGGAAAGGATATCTCCCGCTCCAAGCCGGACCCCGAGATCTTTGTGAAAGGGGCGCAGCGCCTTGGGGTGGAACCGGCCGAAACGTATGTGTTTGAGGATGCGGTGAGCGGCGTTGACGCCGCGCAGGCCGGCGGTATGGTCGCCGTGGGATTTGGTCCGAGCGAGGGCCTTGACCACGCGGACGTGCGGGTGATGCGCTTTGCCGATCTGGACGTGGACACCTTTGTCGCCACCGGGAAACCGGCGTAACGATGGCGGAAATAACGACTGATCTCGACAGTATTCTCCATGCC
>JAQIBO010000509.1 GCA_027859055.1 Spirochaeta sp. | reverse complement strand
AACGGCAGTTGTCCGCCGTCGATACCCGGAATTGCCACCGGTCGGCCCGCTATTTGCGCGTTACGAAGCAGGGCCAGTTCCGCCAGCGCGATCGGCGACGGCGACGGCGCGTCGAACTCATCAGCGGGCACCGCTGCAAAGTCGTCGGCGCGGGCAAGGTTCCAGATCGGTTCCTCCGCACCGTCAAGGTTATCCCGGAAGCGAAGCACCTCCGTTTCCAGGGCGGTGCGAAGGGCGTGACGATTCGCTCCGTCGTGCTCCGTCTGTTCCGCCGTCGGATGTTCACAGAGGTAAGTCTCAAAGAGCAGCGTCGCCGCGTAGTCCTCCAGAAACTCTCCATTACTGCGGTGCCCGTCCAGGGAGCTTCGCGCCAGGCGAACGGTCACCGCCCCATCCTGATTCGCAGAAATCTCGGCGTTGTCCGCCAGAAGCCGGTCGTGCAATCGCCGCGCCATCGCGATGTACTCAGGCTGTCCGAGAGAACGACCGGCGACGATCAGGCCGATTCCCGCAAGCGCGTTCCATGCGGTCACAATCTTGCGGTCAACCTCGGGCTGGGACCGTGTGCGCCGATGCGACAACAACGCCGCCACCGCGCCGGCCGCGTCGGCGGAAAGCTCTCCCCGATCCCGCCGGATCAGGTGGTGGGAGCCCTCAAAGTTGCCGCCCGGCTGCAATTCAAAGAGTTCACTGACCACACCCCGTTTTTCTGCGGAAAGCGCCGCGTCCAGATCCTTGTCGCTCCACAGATAGGTGGCGCCCTCATGGTGGTCGGTATCCGCGTCGTGAGCGGACACAAACACCCCGTTGCGGTCAAAACTTTCGCGAAGCGCCCGGACAATCCCCTCCACTATTTCGCGGTACCACCGGTCCCGGTACCGATGCCACGCGGCGGCGTACACCCACAGGAGCATCGCCTGGTCGTAGAGCATCTTTTCAAAGTGGGGTATCTGCCACGCCGGGTCCACGCAGTAGCGAAAAAAGCCGCCCTGCAGGTGATCGTGCAGCCCGCGTTGTCCGATCACGTCGAGAGTGTGCCGCACCGTTTCGTCGATCTTTTCCCGCATCGCCCGCCGGTCCGACGCGGCAGAGCCGCCGGCGGCGTCATGCTCGATAAGATCGGCTGCGGTCATGAGGTACAGCAACGTTGCGTGGGGTGGAAACTTCGCACCGGTGCCAAATCCACCATGCTGCCGATCGGCGCGCCGCAACAGATTTTCCGCCCGGTGGATCGCTGCAGGCAGCGGTGCAGAGAGCGGCGCGGAGCCGTGGCCGGCGTTGGAAGCGGCAGTTTCCGGCGTGTCTCCGGAATCCCGAGCGCCGGTCCCGAAGGTGACGTCCTGAAGCTGGCCGCGCTTCTCTTCAATAAACGCAGCGACGCGTTCACAGATCTCGACGAACCCCGGCGACCCGCCGCGGGAATCCACCGGTACGTAGGTCAGCGCCAGCACGGGCCGCCGCGGTGCAGCGAGAAACGCGTTCAACGGCCACCCCCCGTTGCCGCGGGTGGCCAGCAGGAACTGCATCAGATAGTGATCGATGTCCGGGCGCTCTTCCCGGTCCACTTTGATCGAGACAAACGCCTCGTTGAGATACTGCGCGACGTCGCCGTCGGAGAACGCTTCCGCCGCCATAACGTGACACCAATGGCACGTTGCGTACCCGACGGAGACAAACAACGGTTTTCCCGCCCGTTCGGCGTACGCCAGCGTTTCGGCGTTCCACTCCTGCCACCACACCGGGTTGTCCCGGTGCTGCAACAGATACGGGGAGCGCGCCTGGTCCAGGTTATTTCGGTGCGGATCGCAGGCCACGGTCACTCCTTCGGCTGGAACGCCTCTTTCCCGGGGAAGCTTAAACGCTTCCGGGCCACCATTTCACTGAAGACCGCATAGGTGACCATGGAAGTGCTGAACAGCGTACCGTCGGCGCCACGGATTTCCACCGCGAGAACTGACCGTTTGGCGTCGGACTCAGTTTCCCGTGCCTCCAGCGTAAACGGACCGTTTGCCGTCTCGGCGGGATTGTGGTACCGGATCTGCAAGTCCCGTGTCATACCGGCGGTGCCTTTGATCACATGGATGAACCACCCGCCAATCTCGTCGGCAAGCGTTGCCTGTATGCCGCCGTGAATCACGCCGGGATACCCTTCAAGTTCCGCCCGCGGCTCCCACACACTGCGCAGCGTGTCACCCTCAACGGTAAAGGAGAGCCGGAGCCCCACCGGACTGTGCGGATCACACCCGAAACAGTGGTACCGATCGTGGCCGTCATAGGGATTCGGCACGCGCTTTTCGGTACTCATCGTGTCACGATTTCCTGATATTCCGGATGGCGATCCACAAACGCCGCCACAAAGGAACAACTGGGGCGGACCCGATACCCGTTTTCCCGGGCGTACTCCATCGCTGCACGAACGACTTTTCCCCCGGCGCCGTTTCCCCGCAACGCCGGGGGCACAAATGTGTGGCTGTATTCCAGCGTTCGTTCATCCAGTTCCCGGTACAGGAGCTCCGCTTCGCTTCCGTTCACATCGAGAACGAATCGGAATTCATCTTCATGGTGTTGTACGTCCATGGTCCAAGGATACGGGCCGGCGGTCCGTCTCGGCAACTCCCACCGCCGTTTGACCTCCGGCGGTGGAGGAACTACGCTATAACAATGCGAACAGTACTTATTACGGGAGCAACAACCGGAATTGGCGCGGCCCTGGCGCGGACAATACCCCACAGCGAGGACACCGTCTTTCTTCAATATCACGCAAATCGGGCGCGCTGCGAGGAAATCGCCGACGAGCTCCGCAGCCGGGGCGCTCAGGCGCATCTGATCGCCGCGGATTTCGCCGCCGACCCCGACGGCGCCACCCGCGCAATCGCCACGGAGATCGGCGCGCACGGCGACTATCTCAATGTGCTCATCAACAACGCCGGCGGGATTCTACAACGGCGTACCGTGGAGAACGCCGAATATGAAATCGTCGCGGAAACGATAAACCTCAACCTGGTAGCACCGATGATGCTTGCCACCCATATGAGTCCGTTACTCGCCGCCGCGGTGAAACGGTTCGGCCGCGCCGACGTGATCAACATCACCTCCATCGCCGCACGCAGCGGGTCTCCGACATCGACGCCGTACGGCGCCGCTAAAGCGGGGCTGGAGAACTTCACCCGCGGATTTGCCAAAGAGGTCGGTCCGGGCATCCGAGTCAATTCTGTTTCTCCCGGCGTTATCGACACACCGTTTCACCACGGCACAACGCCGGCGGATCAAATGGAGCGGTGGCTGGCGGCGACGCCGGTGGGACATCACGGTAAGCCGGAAGACATCGTCGCCGCCGTCGCGTTTATCCTCGCCAATGACTTCATGTCCGGCGCCGTTGTACCGGTCAACGGCGGGTTTCAGATGATCTGATCCATTTCGTGCATCTGCGCCGGTCTCGTTCTATAATGGAACCAAAGTGGAGGAGATATCATGGCGGAGTCAAAAACAAAGTGTATCGGGATTCTTACCAGCGGTGGGGACTGCCCCGGCCTGAATGCCGCAATACGCGGTGTCTGCAAGGCCGCGATCGGCTCCTACGGAATTAAAGTTGTCGGTTTTCTGGACGGCTTCCGTGGGCTGGTGGAAAACCGGACCGTCGCGCTGGACGACAGAACGGTAAGTGGAATACTGACGCAAGGTGGCACGATTCTCGGCACCGCCCGGGATAAACCGCACAAGATGCTTATGGGCGGCAAAAAAATGGATATGACCCAGGCCGCGGTTGATAACATCGCCAAACACAATATCGACTGCCTTGTCTGCCTCGGTGGCGGGGGAACCCAGAAAAACGCATACCATCTCCACACAGAGGGTGGGCTCGACGTTCTCACCCTTCCGAAAACGATCGACAACGATGTTGCGGGTACCGACATCACCTTCGGCTTTGACACGGCGATGCAGATCGCCACCGATGCGATCGACCGGCTGCACACAACCGCGACCAGTCATCACCGGATTATCGTGTGCGAAATCATGGGGCACAACTCGGGATGGCTTGCCCTGGGAGCGGGTATCGCCGGTGGCGCCGATGTTATCCTTATTCCGGAGATACCCTACGACCTCAAGAGCGTTGCCGCCCACCTCGATAAACGGCGCCTCAGTGGAAAGCGGTTTTCCATAATCGCCGTGGCGGAAGGGGCAATTTCCAGGCAGGAAGCCAAGGCACTTGCCTCCGGCAAGAAAGACAAGAAAGACGAGAAAAGCGAAGTTGTGGTTGAACAGGACGCCAACGGTCAGCCGTACCATCTGGTCCAGGAACCAAAAGCGAGTCAAATTGCGCGACAGCTGCAACAGCTGACCGGCACGGAGGCGCGCGTCACATCGTTGGGGCACGTTCAGCGCGGTGGAAGCCCCTCGCCCCGGGACCGGCTCGTTTCTTCGCTCCTGGGAACGGCGGCGGCCCACGCGCTTGCCAAGGGCGACTACAACAACATGATCGCGATTCGCGGGAATGGAACCGAACTGGTCCCCCTCAAAGAGGTGGCAGGAAAAAAGAAAACGGTGCCGGAGGATCACTCGTGGATCACCAGTGCCCAACTTCTGGGCACGTGCATGGGAATATAGTTCCCCGGACAGAGCGCTGGTCACTGCCAACGAGTCGTGTTGGTTTCGTTGTGATGCCGACACGGCTCGTACTATACTTACGACTATGGAAATTACTGCGGACCTGCATTTCTCGGTCGAGGAAACTACCCTCCTGGATATGCACAGCGTTATCAACGTGATGAACGTCATCATCTTTGAAGTGATGAACCTCTCGGAAACGTTGAACGATCCCACCGAACTGAGCGAACTCCAGGACATGGTCGCCGATGCCGCAGACAGTCTGCGCGACCCGGAAATAGCTGAGCAGCAGGTACGTTCGGTTGCTACCTTTATCACGGATTTTGAAAAGACCGTCGGCGCAGCAATATCTTCCCAAAATATGTCAGGTCATCCTGCCGTCACAGCGTCCCTCGAAAATATCCGCACGATATTCGACATCCTCCAGTTGCGCGCGGAGGAGATCGTGGCCCGCCACCGCTCGCCGACCGCCTGGGTGGACCACGACATTGCCAAGCTCCAGAGTAACTTCATGAACGTGTTCCAGGCGATTGAACGAAACAGCAAGGGTGGCTACCGCATCGTATACAACCTTGCGGAACATGAGGAAGAAAACTACCTGGTCAATTTTGACATCACCAGCCAGAACGGATCAACCGTTTCGATGCCGGCGGTCTTTCAGGACGTCATGCGCGACCTCCTGGCCAACGCCCGGAAGTACACCGCCCCGGGTGGAACGATTACCGCCGGGCTATTCAACTCGGGTGCGGAACTGCGCTACGTGGTGAGCGACACCGGCGTTGGGATTCCACCGGAGGAAATTCAAGATACGGTCCAATTCGGTGTTCGCGGCAGTAATGTCCAGCACCGGCCTACCCGCGGCGGCGGTTTCGGACTCACCAAAGCGTACCACGTCGCGAAGACGTTCGGTGGCCGCATGTGGATAGAATCCCCGGCGGTTGGTACCGTGGGTACCCGAGTCGAGATCCGGATACCCGTTCCACCGGCGACCGCTTCCTGAGTTTCGGCGCATTGCGCCAACCCGAAAGGGATAAACACTGGCAAAAACCACGGCATCACGCTACTCTTACGGAAAAGGAGCGCTTGATGTCCGACGTTACCCCCCTGTTCTCCGACATACCCAGCGGGACGGTCCACCGCACAATCGGGCTGCTGCACGGAGCGCTTACCCGGCTCAACGCCGACCTTGATAACCAGCGGATCGAAGAGATCGGCGTGATGGTTCACCGCGCGATGAGCACCCAACAGCGCAGTTTTCACACCCCGGAGCACATCTTTGATCTGTCAATACCGGATGAGCCGCATACCACCCTCGCGGCGATCTTTCACGATATCGTCTACTACCAGGTCGACAACGGATTCCTCCCCGAAATCGCCGAAATTCTCGCGCCGTACGTGGAAGTTCGGGACGGTGCCGTGTATACCCGGCGGGATATTGCTCCAACGGACCGCGCGTTTCACGGGTGTGCAGCGGTTTTCGGTTTTGTTCCGGACCAGCATCTGCCGCCGTTCGGCGGCCTCAACGAGTTCCTGAGTGCTCTCCTGATGGACGTCCTTCTTGAAGGAACGGTTGACGATGTTGATCTGATGATCGCCACGGCGTGTATTGAAGAGACGATACCGTTTCGCGGGCCTGATGATGCCGGAACAACGCCGCCGGTCATACTGAAACGGCGAATAGCCACCACGAAATAAACGTTTGGCCTCGGTTTGTACGACCAGCACATTCGGCATGCGGTGCTGGCAGCGGTGTGTTTCTCCAACAAGGATGTAAACAACTTTGCCGAGGAGGATCCCGGACGGTTTCTTGACAATACCTGGAAGTTGCTTCCCGAAAGCAACCCGTCGCTGCGGTTTCGCGGGTTGTACACGATCAGAAACTACAGCACCGCGCTCATGAAGATGGAAGGGTTTCTCTCCACCCTGAAACCGGAGAGCGTCTTTCACGAGTACGACGGCTTTCCGATTGCAACCGAGTATACCCGCCTGGTCAACCGGACCGCCACAAACCTGGACACCGCACGGCGCTATCTCGGCATCAAGATGATCAGCGCAGCCCTTCTGCAAGCCTTATCCGAGCTCTCCGGTGGTGACGCACCGATCGCGTACTTCATGGGTGATATTACGCCTCAGGATGATCGAAGCACCCTTGCAGCGCATCTTCCGCCGGTTCCTGCCCACGGGGTGCGTCACGAGGACGACAAAAATGACCTGTTCCGTCTGCTGAAGCATGGCCGTGCCAGCTCATCCGGATTTGACCTGCAGAATTCGCCGGTATCGCTCTACGTTCACCGGTGTCTTGACGACGAAACCCAACGTGCCTGCGTTGCCGCAGCGCGTGCCTACATCAAGGGTGACGAAACCCGGGAGACGTTTCTCGGATCGGTACCGCCTCACCTTGTCACGTCCATTTCCCGGGCGGCAGCGTTTATGGCGTTTACCCGTCGGGACCAACTGCTTGCAATCGCGGCGCGATACGATACATAAATCCGGGATATGGGACTCTTAGAACTCGTACAGTCACGCATCGGACTCGCGCTGGGTGGCGGAGCTGCCCGGGGCATCGCCCATATCGGCGTGCTCAAGGCGTTGGACGAGGCGGGAGTAACCGTGTCCGCGATAGCGGGCACCAGCGTCGGCAGCATCGTCGGCGCGTTGTACGCCAGCGGAATGGACTGGCGCGAAATACATGAGTTTAGCGCAGACATTGCCTGGAACAAACTGCTCCAACTCAGCTTTTCCGGGCTGGGACTCGCAAAAACCGATCGCCTGGAAAAGCTTGTCGATGATCTGCTCGGTGACCGCAACATCGAAGACCTGCAAATTCCGTTT
>JAQIBO010000191.1 GCA_027859055.1 Spirochaeta sp. | reverse complement strand
GTACTCGCCGGGGGTTGCTGCGGCGTGTACCGCGATCGCCGCGGAACCGGACCTGGTGGACGAACTCACCAACCGGTGGAACACCGTCGCGGTGGTATCCGACGGAAGCCGCGTTCTCGGCCTCGGTGACATCGGCGCCAAAGCGGGCTACCCCGTGATGGAGGGGAAAGCGCTCCTTTACAAGTACCTCGGCGGCGTGGACAGCGTGCCCATTATGCTCAACGACGGCGACCCCGACAGCATTATCCGCACCGTTCTCAACCTGCAACCGAGCTTCGGCGGAATCAACCTGGAAGATATCTCCCAGCCCAAGTGTTTCCGGATCCTCGATACGCTGCGACGCGAGGCGGAAATCCCGATCTGGCACGACGATCAGCAGGGAACCGCCACGGTCACCCTGGCGGGGTTGCTCAATGCGCTTGAAATCGTCGGAAAACGGATCGAGGACGTGCGGATCGCGTTTATCGGGTCCGGTGCGGCAAACGTGGCGTGCGCCCGGTTGATCTTTGCCCGCGGCGCCGACCCGGCGAAGTGCACCGTAAACGACAGCCGCGGTATTCTGAACACCCGCCGGGAGGATCTGCGCCGCAACCGCAATGAGTACCCCGAAAAATGGCACCTTGCGGAAATCACCAACGCGGAGGGGCGTACCGGGGGCATACCCGAAGCGCTGGACGACGCGGATGTGGTGATCTCCCTGTCGCGACCGGGCCCCGGCACGATTCGCCCGGAGTGGATTGGCCGGATGAGAGCGGACCCGATCGTCTTTCCCGAGGCAAACCCGGTGCCGGAGATCTGGCCGTGGGAGGCGCGTGACGCCGGCGCGGCGGTGGTGGCCACCGGGCGAAGCGACTTTCCCAACCAGGTAAACAACTCGCTGTGCTTCCCCGGCATCTTCCGGGGCACCCTGGACGTGCGCGCCACGACGATCTCCGACGAGATGTGTTTTTCCGCGGCGGACGCGATCGCCGCGCGGGCGCGGCGTCACCCAGACTTCGGTGCAGAACGGATCATGCCAACCATGGAAGAGCGAGACCTGTTTGGCGAGATCGCCGCCGCCGTCGGGATAACCGCCCAGGAACAGGGGCTTGCCCGCCGCACGATGAGTGCCGCCGAGCTGCACTCCTCCGCAATGGAGCGGATCGAACGAAGCCAGCGGATGACCGAGATCATGATGGAACACGGCGTGATCCCGCATGCGCCGGAAGATGACCGAATGAACAGGAGCGACTGATGTACGAAGCAGCGATAATCGGAGGGGGACCGGCGGGACTTGCCGCAACGATGTACTGCGTCCGCAAAGGGATGGACGTCCAGTTGATCACCGCCACGTTGGGGGGCAAGTCCACCCTCGGCCTGACGCTCCCGGATATGAGCGAATACCATATCATCAAGGCGCGGGAACAGGTGCGGACGTTTCAGGGCAAGATCGAGTACCTTCCCCACACGTGGCGAACCGGCAAGGTGACCGGGATAGCCGAGACGGAGGCGGGATTTACCCTGAGCCTTTCAGGGCACGGCCAGCCTTCCGAGGTGGAAGCGGAGCGGATCGTGATCGCCACCGGTACCACCCCGTCGCCTCTGGGCGTCCCCGGCGAGGCGGATTTCTTTGGGCAGGGGCTTGGCAGCAGCGCGATCAGCTACTCCCATTTGCTCCGCAACCGCGCGGCGGTGGTCATCGGTGATTCCGACCGGGCGATAGAAGCGGCGATCGAGTGTGCCGAACAGTGCGAAGAGGTCTCACTCGTCCTGGAACCCCACGCCACCTACTCGCATCGGCACCTTGAGTTTGCCGGTGCCCGGGAGAATGTGGAGATTTACAACGGGTACCGGGCGGTGCGTATCGAAGGGGATGAGTTTGCGCGACGCATGATTATCTGCCGGGACGACCGGTCCGCCGGAGGTTGCGGACCGGAGAAGACGCTGTTCGGGGAGGCGTTTTTCGTGGAACGGACCCCACGGCCCAACTCCAATCTGGTGGCTGGGCTGGTGGAACGAACCCCGACCGGGGAGATCCGGATTAACGAGAAGAACGAGACGAGCCACAAACGGATCTTCGCCGCCGGAGACGTGACCACCGTGGGTATTGAACAGATTCTGGTTGCCCTGGGCGAAGGTGCCCGGGCGGGCTTGAGCGCCTACCGGCAGCACACGATGCAGGTGTAGGGGCTGCCGCTACCGGTCAGCCGGGGGGCGGCGTCCCGGGCAGGGCGTTACCGGTCAGCCGGGGGCGGCCCGGCCGTGGCCGGCTCCCGCAACCACGCGGCGATATCGGCCGCCATCTCGCGGTTGAGCGTATCTATGTCCTCACTGTTGCCGGTAATTTTCTTGACGATCGTGCGGACCACAAACGGCAGTTCCGTCGGACGGATTCGACCACCAATCAAGAACTGCCGATGCGCGTGGGCAACCAGCGCCGGAGGATAGCAGTTCATGAGCTCTTCCCGCGCCTGCTCTCCCTGGTAGAGAGAAGTGAGACCCAGCGCCAGGGGGTGCCGGCGCAGCGTGTCGGAGTACTCCCCGACCAGCGCTTTCACCGCCCCGTGAATCTGCCCGGCGTACACCGGCGCGAGAATCAGGATCGGTTCGTCCGCCGGCGCGTTTTCCAGCGCTTCGCGAGCGAGGCGTTTGTCTGTTTTCACGTCCCAGGACCGGGCGGCTGCCTGAGCCGGCGATTCGGCCTGCGGGACCTGCGCCTGAATCCACGTCACGTACTCCCGCACCGAGCCGTACTTGCTGGCGTACAGAATCATGAGGTACCTCCCGTTTCAGCCGCCGCAAGACTGCGACGGATCTGATAAAGACGGTTGCGAAACGTCAGGGCGATATCGATGGAAACCATCGTGCCGTTGAGAATGTACAGGATGATAACCCCGTCCATCAGGTAAAAGACCTTGTGTAGAATACCCGCCACGTACCCCAAAAGCAGGGCAAAGAGAAACACCATGCTCTTTGAACCGACCTCCCGGGTTTTGAGGGATTTGCGAATGGAGAACGGCCAGGCGGCTCCAAAACAGACCAACATGATAATTTCAAATACACTCACCGTTCGTTCCTTTTCGGTATTTCTACGATAAACTCTGCGCCCTGCCCCGGTTGTGACGCAACCCGGGTGCGCCCTCCGTGGGCGGCAACTACCGCCCGCACCAGACTGAGGCCAAGCCCCAGCCCGCGTTGGGCAGGCTGCACGGGCCCGCGGTACATGCGCTCCCACACGCGCTCCCGCTCTTCCGCGGACAGCCCAAGGCCCGTATCGGAGACGGTGATGCGCACCAGGTTCCGGGGTGCCGCCCCAGGCGCCGACGCCGCCGGCACGCCCTCCGCGGTGATCCGGACCGTTCCGTGTTCCCGGCAGTATTTCACCGCGTTATCCACCAGATTGGCAACCACCTGGCGAAGACGCACGCGATCCGCTTGCACGGTGAGATGCTCCGGAACGGTAACGTCGATCGTTACATCCCGCTCCTCGGCAACCAGATCGTACAGGTCTTTCACCTGCGCACACAGTTCGGGTACCTCGACCGCTTCAAACTGCAGACGCATGACGCCGCTTTCCGCCTCGGTAATATCGAGCAGCGTGTTGATAAAGCGCAGGATTTCATCGCCCTGTTCCACCGTACCCGCGAGCGCCCCTTCCATCTCTGCGGCGTCATTGCTACGCAGCGCGAGTTCAGCCTGGGCCCTGAGGCGCGTGATCGGCGTGCGGAGGTCGTGGGCGACCATGTCCACCGTGTTCCGCATACCATCGACGAGACGACTGATACGCTCGAGCATCCGGTTGATCAGATCCACAAGTTGAGACAGCTCCCCTCCACCGGTGCCGCGCTCGACACGGGCATCAAGCCGCCCCGTCTCAACGATCTCCCGCGCCACCGCGGTCACCCGGGAGATCGGCCGCAGGGCACGACTGGCGATAAGCAGTCCCACAATCAACCCCGCGAGCACAACCCCCAGGGAGATCACCAGAAAGTTGCGTTGAAAGAGCGCCATCAGGCGGGTTCGCGTCTCCGTGGAAAGCCCGAGCTGCAGGAAGTACTCCTCGGAGAGCCAGATCCCGGCTACCTCAATCTCAAACTCGTAATCCGGCGACGTGAGAATGTGCACGCGGCCGGGGTCGAGGTCCACCATCTCGAGTCGGCCGATATTGAAGCTCTCCCAGACGCGGGGATAGCTGAAAAACTCCGTCGAGTTGGTGCGGTCGGCGATGCGCACGATAAACGGACGTTCTCCCACAACAAGATTGTCAACGTCGATCTGTTCCTGCAGAAATTCGATACCACCGGTCTGAAACTGCGCCCAGTAGCTCAGCAAGCGACTTTGCATATCCCGAAGTTCGTCCTGCTGAAGCGTCCGATACAGCGAATAAAACGAAAGGCCGAACAGCACCATCACGCTGACGATCGATATCGTCGTATAGATCAGGGTGAGCCTGATGCGCGTACTCAACCCGCGTCCGGCGGTCATTCGCCCTCCGGCCGATAGGCGTAGCCGACACCGCGCACCGTATGGATCACCTTGGGTTCAAAGTCGCGGTCTATCTTGGACCGCAGACGCGAGACCAGGACGTCTACGACATTGGTCTGCGGGTCAAAGTCGTAACTCCAGACGTGCTCAAGGATCATCGTCTTGGTGAGAACCTGTCCGGGGTGGCGCAGGAAAAACTCCAGGAGGGAAAACTCCCGGGGTTGCAGCTCCACCGTGGTCCCCTGACGCCGTACCGTCCGGGAAAGCAGATCCACCTCGATATCCCCCTCTGCGAGGGAGGTGATCGAGCGGGCTGCGCTGCCGGTGGAGCGGCCGGAGGAACCGGAGGCCGCGTCGTCACCGCGCACCGACCGTCGTAACAGCGCCTCAATGCGCGCCTGCAGCTCCGAAAAGGAAAACGGCTTGGTCAGATAGTCATCCCCACCGGCGCGCAATCCCGTGATCCGGTCGTCCACCGTCTGTCGCGCACTGAGAATCATAATCGGCGTGAGGACGTCCCGATCACGGAGCTCTTCAATCAGCCACAGCCCGTCCTTGCCGGGAAGCATGAGGTCCACCACCAGCGCGTCGTAGGAGTTGAGACTGGCCGCGCCAAGCGCCTCTTCGGCCGAGCCAAGATGGTCGACACGATATCCCGCCTCGCCAAGGCCCTTCCTGAGATACTGAGCTATCTTTGCGTCGTCTTCAACGATGAGAATGCGCACGGGCAGTAGTATAGTATAGAGACGGTATTCAAAACAGGAGTGGTCCGGGGAATTTGCGGGGCGTTACGCACCGTCCCGCAGCGCCTACCCGCCGAACCCGTAGATCGCCAGGACAACGTGTAACGACCCAAAGAGAATCCCGGTCCACCACATCAACTGAGTAAACCGCTTGTTTACATCGTCGAAGCGCCGGTTTACATCCTCAAAGCGGGTGTTCACATCCTCGAAACGAGTATTGATATCCTCAAAGCGGGTATTGATATCCTCGAAACGAGTGTTAAAATCCTCAAAACGGTTGTTCACATCTTCGAAACGCCGGTTTACGTCCTCAAAGCGTTTGTTGACGTCGTCAAACCGTTTGTTCATGTCGTCGAAACGCCGGTTCACGTCTTCGAAACGACGTTCCATTTGCGCGAAACCTTCACGCACCACACCAATCAACTCGCTGAGTCGGTCGGATACCACTGCGAGGTCACCTTTTGTCGCACCGTCGGACCCCGACATCGCTTCCTCCCGAGGGGCAAATCGCGCGCTGATCAGCATCGCAAAGCGAGCGATCGAATCCGGATCCCGACGCTCAATTGCATTTCGCAACCCCTGCGTGATTTCATCTACCAGTATAGCCATCTCTACTCCTCCGATCAAACGTTACTTATACAACGCGTGAAAAGAGAGATGACGCTTCAGGAATGCGAGATTACGACGAAAGATCTCCCGCTTTCAATTCACGGGCGTTCGTAGATCAGCGTTGCAAAATCGGGGCTGCGAATTCGGCCGGTGATTTCCAGCGGATCGGTGATGCGTGCGTTGTACCCCTGTCCCGTAACCGGACCGTAAAACAGACGAATGGTGTCCCCCGGGGCGCCGCGATACGCAAGGGTGAACAGACCGTTGGGGCCGGTGATGCTCCGATGCTGTTCCGGCAAACGCCCGACCGCCGGGTGCGGTGCCACAGCAAATCCGCGTTGCGGGCGTCCAACCGTGTTGACTACCACGCCGGTGATCATCCGCTCCCGGTACACCACCGCGGAGACCAGTTCGTAGCGTAGCTCTGTTCCATCCGGAGCCTGGTGGCTGAAGAGTGTCGGAGCAACGGTGGAAAGTTCACTCGGTTCTGCAACGGTTGGCGCAAGGGTGAACCGGACCGCTCCAGGCGGCCCGTACTCGTACGCGTCGGCGATCTGGTAGGCGAGAGACCACGAACCATCGATATCGTCGGGCTGTACTCCAGCGCTGATGCCGACGGTTTCAAAACGATAGGCCTCATCGGGAGAGGGCAGAAAGCGTGGCCACGGGACCGCCCCGAGTATGGGCGCGGGATCATCTCCGGCATTTTCACCGAAATGCACGCGTGCGTCGGGATACCACGTCGTTTCGTCCTGCCCCATGATGACGTACGCAGGAGCGTGCCCATCCGTAGTGGATCCGTGGACAGCCAGGTTTGCCCAGGCGTCCCGGGAGGGCTGCACCACCAGAGCAACCGTCTCCGCCGCCGGCACCCCGGTGCGAACCAGCCGGTATTCCAGACGGAGGCCGGGTGTGGGCGGCATCACCTCCGCGAGGGGGATACCCGCGGTGCTGATCGGTACCGCAGAGGGAACTGACGGGGCGGCGCGGCCCGTCGGTACGGAAGGGTCGGCCGATGCAAGAGCGGCAGGCGCAGTGCCGGCAACAGGGGCGGGGGACTCGTCAGGTGCGCGGGTTTCAGCCGGATTGCCCGAATCCGCTGCGGCCGCGTCGGGAGCGATGTTATCCCCCTCGGACGCGCCGTTCCCGCTGGAGGTGGTCCCCGCAGACCAGTCCGGAGAGCTGGTACACGCGGCCGCGAATAAAACGATACCGACGAGCAAGGAGACTGCGCGTATGATTCGAGTTTCTGGCATAATTGCAACGACCTTCTTTTACTCTTGCTGCCCTATTGTACCTGTTCACACGCAGATTGCAACGGCTTACACCAATTGAATTGGAAAGAGCTGCCTGCCGATGATATATTAGGAGGTACGATGACTCGCCGCTGTGACGATACAGTTCAATCTCTACCTTCGCGATCGGATATGGACCCACGTAACGGGTGGAGACGGTCTCTCCGTCGAACGACGCGGACAACCGGTATTGTCCTTGCCGCCGTCGCGGCCGCGACGTTCAGCGGGTGCCCGACGAGTGTGGATTTCGATGATTACGAGAGCGTGAATCTGATCGGTACACAAGGCCTTGCGCAAGGCGGATGGACTCCCGACGATACTACAGGCGCTCTGATGAATTGGGAAGTCGTGAGCACACCTCCTCCGTCCGGCTCATCGGATGCGGTATACCGGATGGAGGTACATAACCTCTTCCAGGACGGAGATTTTGAGAGTGGAACACCACTCGTCGATTGGGTTGACCCCAATGTGGGCGGCGGAAACGCCGGTGCGACGACGGGAGGCGGACTCGACGGCACGTCTCTTAGCCTGCTCTTTAGTGATAGCCGTCAGCAGTACTATACCGACCTCACTAATGGTCCACGAATTCAGGACGGCAACGGCGCTGCGGCGTTTACTGTAAATACCACCTACGCTATCCATTTCGATCTGGTACCAAGTGCACCAGATCTGGGTATTGAACTCAATAACAACAACCAAGCGAGTACTACGGACGATACGATTCCTGGGCCCGACGCATTACGGGTGATTACCGATTCCACCCTTACCGGCACCCGACTCGCGTTTCCAGCGGATTACGCATCAAGCGCGTTCAACACGCTGACGGTCGTCGATACAGCATACAGTTATTTCAGTTTTGGCGGATTTCTGACCCCCTCGCAACAACGCTTCGTCGGTGAAATCGACAATATTCGCTTTGTCAGGATGGGGCCCGAGTATTATGTGCGTCTTTCGGTACCATACTCAGATGCAGGACGTCCCGATCTTATTCCGGGAGGTACATATACCGTGTCACTATATGTCCGGCGAGATGACGACATCGGGAACGCCGGACGCTTCGGCGCGCGAAATGTAGCGCTCGGTATCGCGAAACGCATCGGTTCTTCTGGTGCCGCATACGCAGAGCGTGTCGATGTATCGGATGTCGGTTTCTCGTGGCAACAGATCTCTGTGTCAATTCCGGGCCCAACCTTTTCGAACTCCAGTGTAGACCCCGGCGATATCATACTGGACATCGTCGTTTCACCGACCTTTTCGCAAAGTGGACCACGATATACCGATGCCGGAAGTATCTTCATCTCGTCTCCGGAACTGACGTGGAATCCAAACTGAACGGTTAATCCTTCGCGACAATAACCTTCCGATACTCATCGATTCCCGGGGCCACGAACCGTACGAAGTATATCCCCCGAGCGACTATGTCGCCGGTGTTGTTACGACCGTCCCACGTCGTACTGTATTCACCGTTGGCCATCCGACCTCTATGTAATACACGAACCACACTTCCATCGAGTGAGAAAACAACAATCGAGACCATACCGGGGCGGTCGATCTCATACATGAGCACCGTCCGTTCGTCGTTCTCCGGATAGATCACGTTGTTGAGAATCGTCACCCCTGCGCGCTGTTCGATAATACCCCCGAGGCCGAAACTCCACGGACGGAGAGAAAGCGGGTTACCAACTTCTGAAACGGTTGCCGCGGGCAAGCCACCAAGCTCAAATTGAAACTCGAGGATACCACCCCGTCGCATCTCGGGATCTCCTGACGGAATAATATACGTTCGCAATGCGCCATCAACATCGAACGGAAGTACCTCGCGAGCCTCAGCGTTCACGATTGGAGTTCCGTCCGCGTCTTCGAGAAATCCCGTAAGCGGATTTGGTTTCCAGTAATTTCCGACCTTTACATCCTGAGGCACGTCGATATCGTATACGAGACGTGTCGACAAACCCAGATACGATGGCGCCAACACGCGAGCCTGTATCGTAATGTCTCCCGAGTCAACAAACCCACTACCGTCAAAGTCCCTCAACGATTCGAATCCGCCGCTCCCGGTACGAACCTCGCCGACCGCGACGACCGGTTCGACAATGCCGAGTCCCACATCTGAAATCCGGCGAAGATCGTTTGACGGGAGAAAATTCTTGGAATCGTCGTATACCAGGCTATCGGCGGCGGACCTCATTCGAATATCGAATACGTCATCGGCACCTATCGGTGATGTTAACACCAGATACGCCTCGGTGACACTGATAACCGAGTCGCCCCGAGCTATCACGTCAATCGCCGTCGGGTTGACACCACCGATTAAGAAATCGGTCGGGGTAATCTCTGTAGTCGCACCTACATCGCCGTAGACCGGCTCCGAGAATTTGATATAAATCCGATCGGTTCCGACGATCGCGAGAGCAAGCTCGACCTCCGGTGGAGTCCGCTCGACAGCGAAGACTTCGGTCAGCCTGCTTCGGAGAAGATTGCCGGCGAGATCGGTGACATAAGCCTCAGTCTCATCGTAGGTGATGTAGATATCCGTCAGGAGATCCCAAGGATGTGCGTTCGCGGGCGAACTGGTAATACTCAACGCGAAATAACTGTCATTCGCCGTATTGATCGTCGACGCAGGGTTGCCGAAGAGGTTGACGTCCGTCTCCGTGCTGGTATTAAGGTCGTTGCGTGCACTACCGACTGGAATTCCTTCCGCTTCAATTCGTATCGCCGTAAGCGGGTCTGCGGTGCCGTACAAGTCAGGGTCGGTTGTAACCACCGTTGTGTCCCGGACTCCTTCATTTGGACGCGTGTTTGGATGGTTCAACGCGGGGATAACGGACGTCTCGTCGGCGGCCGGGTCCCAATAGCCGCTTCCATCGGGATCACCTATGTTGAGAGGGTCGTCTTGTGCCGCTGCAAGCAGATCAATCGATGGATTATCCAGTACGTGAAACTCCAGGCGACTTATCAGTCCGAACGTGGGGTTTATATCAGTTAAAATCTCCGATTGATTGGTCTGGTAGCTGGCACCTACGAGTCGCACGCTGTACGAGGAGAAACCCGGCTCTTCGTTGTCGAATTGAGTCGAGAACCCAACACCCGCGGTGGTGGGCGTTACAGCTGGCACCGCTGGGTCGTTGTCGATCAGTTGATCAACAGGATTACTGCCGGTGTCCGTAATGTACGGGTTCGCAAGAATATCGAACGACGCACCATTCGGGTGGGGTAGATCATAATGCCAACCGGGAAACTGCTCGTCTGCAGCTACCCCCGTCGCATTGTACCCGGAGATGAAAATCTGCAACTCTTGATTACTATTGGTAATCGCAGCACCGGTGCGGTACAGACCGTTGGATGTAACTCCATCAAGGGGGCTCCCCCCTTCGATCGTTCCCGGACGGACACCACGTTCCATCGTTGTGGTCCCGCCATCGTCATACGAAAAATACCCAGAGACCTCTGCAACTCCGGGACCCGTACCGTCAATATCGCCCCCCCACTCGCTTGCAAGGCCAAAGGTCGTCTGACTGAGCTTGTTTTCCGCGGTAGGTGCTCCGCTGGTGAGTCCCGCGCCAGAACCGATATCAACCGGTTCCGAATAGAACAGATGGAAGAAGTTGTGTCCGTCGTACAGCGTCGTTGCAGTAGCACTCGAATTGGCACGGCCGTACTCAATCGTGTGGAGGATCGGACCCGCGCGATCCAACGCACCGGTGTACCGACCTACGCTGTTGTACCCGTAATTCGGCGACATGGTGCTGCCGGTTGCAGCGAAAAAGGTTCCTTTGACAAAGAAGAGGTCGGGGATCGGAACGTTGTCTATTCCGCCTGCTAAAACAGAATCAAGAGCGAGACCGCTCCGTTCGGTCGACGTCAATTCACCTCTTCCATTATTCGGACCACCACCCGTCGTCCCGGACGCATCGGTCTTCCACCGCGCTGTGTCCGTCGTTTCGTTGACGATGCGGAAAAATATCGTGTCGGTAACGTCCCCGGTTGTGATCTCTCGAACCATTGTCGTGGCAGGCGGGGACGCCCCTGCGTCAGGTTCATCGAACGGCTGACCAACGGTGTGGTCCGGCGGAGTAATCTCCACGAACGCCTGATCGAATCGGAACGAAGTTGCGGTACCACGTGTCGTAACACCGCCTGGCGTTGTCACGTTGTTTGCGTGGGTATACGCAACAAGCTCTTCACCGAGGACCCGGGAAATCAGATCATTCGCGTTTGTTACCGGTATATTGAACTCAACGCGGATCACCCGATCATTCACGATATACGCGTTGGCGATCTGAGGCCGTACGAACTGAATATTGGAGTTCCCACCGGAGTCGGTCGTTCCCTCAGCAGCGTTGACCGTACCGCCTCCGGTGACATTGGTATTACTCACAAAGGCGTTAAGGATTGCCCCGAAAGGAGATCCCCACTTATTGATTCCAAGCCCACCTACGGTCGGATTCGTGCCGATTCCCCCGGGGAGATCCAGCGTCCATCCGGCGGCATCGGTCGTTGTAAGGTTGGTACCGTTATTATAGAAGTTTCCGGTCACCACGATCGTCGCGGCGCGTGCTGCTGTGGGGGCGAGATCGGCAAACTGCGCGCCGACGGTGCCGCTAAACTCACCCGCATTCGCAACGTTGTAGTTCGAATCCTGCTCGACATATCCGGCATCTTGGGGTGAGTATTCGGTCAACGGAGAATCAGCAGCCACGGCAGGATCGTCAGGGAAGGCGAAAAACGCATTATCGTCGGCGCCTGAACCATCACCTCCGATGAAATCGGTAGTGCTATCATCCCACGCTCCAGCGGTGGCGTTCGTTCGTTGCCCATCGTGAGGATTATAGGCTGAACCAAAAACTGCCATATCGCCGTTGACCGTGAGAGTGCGACCGTCTGTCCCGTCTTCGACCTGTAGTATCCCGCGATAGAAATACAGATTACCGACGGTTACATCGTTCAACAGTTGAACCGTTGATCCCGCGGCGTCGATATAGAGGTCTATCGCGGAAAGATCGACGACGTCCGGCGGGGCTGTTGATCGTTGTATCGTTAAGCCGCCACGGAGCCGGAGGTGCGTTAACGCGCGTGCGCCGCCAACCGTGCCATCAAAAGTCACCGTCCCAGCGGTACCTGCATCAACCGAGAGGAAGTACTCGTCTGCGGTCGGTGCGTCGTCGTCGATGGTCGAATAGAATGCTACATTGTTCCCCGCCGCGACTCCGTTGTTTGAGCCAATGGCCACGTCACCGGTAACGGCAAGAGCCGCCGAAAACTCTATCGTATCACCTGTCGTCGTGATATCTCCCGCGATCGATACGTTCCCTCCGCCGTCCTGGACAAAGGCGCCATCCAGGTCGATATCTACCGCTGCGATATCCCCGGTCCCATCGATATCGGCGATCGTGAGTAAACCGGCGTTGGTAATCGTCAGCGATCCCGTTGCCGCCGTTGTCAGTCCGTCGTTGATCGTAAATGCCTGACCGTTGAGATCAACGTTCCCCGCAACGCCCACTCCCTGGTTGAATGTCGTCGCGACCCCGCCGGCAGTTTGGATGAGCGTGGTCGTGTAGACCTCTCCATTGAACGTCACCGTGTCCGCAGCGACGATCGTCAGGGCGTTGATACGATTTACGCCGGCAGCCCCACCAATACGCCCGTTCGTTACACCGTTGGTCGCCCCGAAACTGATCGTTGACCCGGGCGCGTCAACCTGGAGATCCCACGGACCGCCACCGTCGTTTTCGATCGTGGCGTTGTTGCCAAAACTGATGTTTGCCCCGGTTCCGGTATCCATCGCTACGTTACCGGTCAACGTCACCGCGCCGGCGAAATCGATCGTATCGACCGCGCTGTTCCCGGTAGTCGTGATATCGCCGGCGATAGACACGTTGCCGGTACCATCCTGGTTGAACGGCCCGTCAAGATTGATGTCCACACCCAGCGCGATATTTAGCAGGGTCGCCGGAGTAAATGTCGCAGGACCATCGTTCGCCGTCGTGATCGTCGAGTTCACCGCGACTGTATCGGTGGCGATATCCAAACCGATCCCAGCTCCCGCGACTGTGTCGTTGATCACCACGGGCCCGTTGAGCGTCGTCGTCCCCGTCCCCGCTTGTTGCCGGAACGTGTCCGTACGAAACCCGTTTGCATCGGTCGTCACGTTGAACGCGCTCACGATGTCCACATCACCCAGGTCGGCGGTGGTCACGCCCACCGCTTCCTGAAAATCGATGCTTCCTGTCCCGGCCGTCAGTTCCAAATTGGCGGAAAAATCAGTTACTGAGGTGTCGACTGTACCGACAAACGTGATATCCCCCCCGCCACTATCGGTAGCGAGTACTATAGACGCGAGATCGTCTAACTCTACGTTAGAATTGAAGTCGATATTGGTATTCACGGTAGTAACGTTTGCGCCGAGGAAAATAGTCTGTGTCGCGGCCGCGGTGAACGAGGCCCCACCGTCTGCATTGACCGCGCCGTTGATATCAACATCACTCAAGGCACCGGTGGCCTGGAGATCGACCGCTCCGCTCGCGGTCACCAGCGTGATCGCGAGAGTGCTGTCTTCGGTGATAGTGATCGTGCTCCCCGTTACATCCCAGGCTCCCGCGTTCACCACATCCGTACCATCGTCACCCAACGTGATCACAGACGGCCCCGCAGCCGTGATGTCCGCCGTACCTGTTACCTCAATCGAGCTACCGTTGACATCGGTCACCGCGCCACCGCTTGTCACAATCAACGAGCCCGCGCCGCCGACCGCACCGTCGTCGACGCTACCTATGACGATATCGTCCGCATCAACAACGGTGATCGCGCCAGAGCTTGAGACCGCAACTGTGGAGAAGTTGTTTGCGGCATTGTCGAGAGTGATTGCGGCGCCACCACTCGCCGTAAAATCCTGCGTACCCGCGGCCGCGATAAACGCGGCGGTCTGCGTTATTGCTCCACCGGCGATGATCGTTGCGGCTCCGGGCAGCTGAATATCTACGGCTGGCAACGCGATTGCGTCTTTAGAGTCGATTGAAAGGCCAGTGAGATCGTTCGTCGTACCGAGCCCACCGTTGAACGCGATCGTTCCTGCTCCTGTCCCACCAGTCGTATCGAGATCTAGTGTAAAAGCTCCGGTGACGGCGCCGATCGAGAGTGTGCCACCAGCGGTCTGAACCGACGAGATACCACTAAGCGTCACCGTGCCAGCGCTATCGAGGTCAATAGCGTCATCGGTTGTCATGATAGTTCCGTTCACAAAGAGCGTCCCTACCGCGCTTACGGTCAGCCCATCGCCAAATGTGATCGTGTCTCCGCCGTCGCCGAGGGTAAGATCTCCGTTCGCACTGATCGTTTGCAATGCTCCCGGATTCCAGGTACCGGAGCCGGTAATCAGCACATCCTGGTAGGTCGTCCCGAGGGGAAGAGCGTTCGCGTATATTGCAG
This sequence comes from Spirochaeta sp., assembly GCA_027859055.1. Classification (GTDB taxonomy): domain Bacteria; phylum Spirochaetota; class Spirochaetia; order DSM-27196; family Alkalispirochaetaceae; genus Alkalispirochaeta. The sequence goes on along the minus strand of JAQIBO010000191.1, from coordinate 6,356 downwards.
TGCCGTAGTATTCGGTCGCACCCGAGTCTGTGTCCATAGTAAGTGTGACCGTTTCCAAACCCTGCAAGCGAAGCGTCCCCGCGTTCTCGAACGCAGTAACGATCGCAAGATTGTTCCCATTAAGGTCGAGGACTGAACCTCCCTGGAGGGTGACATTGGCAAGGGACGTAACAGCTGCAGGTAGCTGAAGCGGCGCAACCGTGGTTGCAGTTGGTGATACAATAATAGAGTCATTGTCTGCCGGAGGCCCCCCTGCGGGCAGCCAGTTCGACGCAGTGGCCCACACGCCATTCGTCCCGATATACGTATATGTAGTAGCAGTGGTGTCGGTGATTGTTATGGTTCTCGGATCGGTTGCGTCGTATGTTCCGTTTCCATCGTAGTCGAGCTGCAGGGACAGTGTTTTGTCCGATGTCACGGCCGCCGGAATAGAAGATGTCTCAACCTCAAGACCTTCGATGACCAAGTAATCTCCTGCCGCAAAATCAGCCGTTATCGGGAAATCGAATATCCGTGTGTTTACGTTTCGTGCGGCCCCGGTTATTACCCCGGTTCCGGCACCTCCGCCTGCATCGTAAACAGTTACCGTGGGAGTAGTGGCGGTAAAATAGATATCCTCGGTAGTGTTCAAATAGAGCTTCAAGGTTGTTGCGTTAAGGAGATCGACGGTCCCCTGGTCCTCGATCACAATTGACTGCAGAGTTTGCGCTGCAGTTCCTTCCGGAATCGAAGTGTTCCCGAGAGACTCAATCGTCGGTGTCGGATTCGTTTCGAAGGTGATAGTGACCGTGTCGTCCGGCCCCGCCCCGAAATCGTCTGAACTACCGGTGCCATCGGTAAACAGCACGATATCTACCGCGTCTCCGGGGTCGGTGTCGGTAACGGTAAACGAAGCAGCGCCTGTCGCGGAGGTTGTGATTGTCGTTGTATCACCCTGCGATACGGTGGCAATCTTGATGTCGGGCATTGCCGTCGCGTCTGAGTCTTGCGCTTCGATGTAGATCGTTTGCCGGTATTCAACCGGCGCCCCAGTCGAATCAACGATCTGGAGGTTGACCTCCACGTCGGTTCCGGCAACCGCGCTGGTCGTTGCCGCGCTGATTGCCACCCGGTAGGGATCGGGTACATCAATGGTATTGATTTCGGAAGAGTACAGCCGGAGCGTCTCCCCAGCGTTCTCAACCCAGATTTCGAATGGATTTGGATCCTGACCGCCTGTCGTATTCTCGACAACCTGGTAAACCCACGTCCCCTTCGTCTCGGTGCCTTCGTTTGTAGGAGACGTTCCTAAAATGAGAACGCTATTCGTCGCTGTCGCATCCGTCGCGCTGATATTGGCAAGGGAACCGTTCCGGGTGTTGTCGACATTTTCCCAATTGATCGCCTCAGTGTTATCCATATCGAAGTTAAAAAAATCGATATTTCCGGAAGACCCGGCCGGTACAAAGGGATGAACATTCCATGTGCCGTTACTGGTGGCATTGTACGCGTTGATGACCCGTGAATATGCAAATGATCGTGCTCCGGGAACCGCCCGCGGACTCGTATCAGGGGACACCAACGATACATCGAGTTGAAAAGCGTTTTGTTGGTTGGTGCCTGATGCGCTATGAACGACAACGAGTTTGAAATAGCGCTTGCTTCCGATCAACTCTCCTTGAGAGGGACTGATCGCGGGGAAATAGACCCATGTCGTGTTGTCGTTTGGTAACGCATCCGCGGTAGTTGCATACGGGGCGCCGGAGGTATTGAGAGGCGCCACCAATGAAAGCCCCGTGTCCGGAGCCGGGCCCGTCTGTACCGTGCGATTGTCGACCTGAAATGCCCGTAGCGGTGTGCCGGTGAGATACGACGTATCACCGTATGAGACCTGCTGCGACGACGGACTCGAGTGCGCCCCGCTGCCCCCGACGACATAGAACGTGGTCGTTCCATTCGCGTTTTCGTCTGGCTCACCCACGACATTGAGTTGCGGCGCGCCCCTTACCGCAAAAAAGAGGTCACTCGTGATCGTATCAGGAATCTCAAAAAATACGACTTCGACAAGGTCTTGGGCACCTTGAGCCGTACTACCGACAACGGCGGAGTAGTTTCCGGCTTCGTTGGGATATTGAGAGGGCGTCTGCCCCCACACACCCCCAACCGCAACTATACCGAGCAACAGAAAGCTGAGAATCGATACAAATAGTCGGCGGGATGAAAAGGCGCTGCCTCGTCGTGTCGTCCCGCTGAGAAGTCGGCTCATAGGCGGCGGCGTATCTCCTTATAACGCTCAAGTATATTGCACCGGCGGCGGTTCATCTATCGCGCACGGCATCTCTTCGAATATCGGCTGGACAGGGAGAGAACCCAAGACACCCCCGCCGAGCCGGTGTGGTCCAGCCACCGCCACGCGGTTGCTGCCCCGGTGAACCGGATGGTTCGATCTGAAATTCAGATCTGAACGTGCACGCTGATGCCGTTTCGAGGTGCTCCGATGACTATGAAGCAGAACCAGAGTTCCAGGACTATTGAGGTGGGTGCGTCGTGATGGCTGTGGCGGCTGTCGCGCGGACGTCGACCACCGAGAACGTGTGTCATCTGCGTCTTTTGGGTTGAAGGGGTTGAGGTGGGCCGATCTGTACCGCGGCTACGGCCGGGTACCCGGCGTCTTCATAGATAGAGGAACGTTGCGGGAAGGATACTTACAATTCCTGAATTTCTCCCTCAGGGAGGTCGGTGACGGCTGCAATCTCGGCGATCGACATGTCCTTGGCTTTGAGTCTCCGCGCGGTCTCGCGACGCTCTTCATCGCGGCCTTTCTCGATGCCTTGCTCGAGTCCCTGCTCAAGACCCTTCTCGAGTCCTTGCTCCAGCCCCTTCTGCTCCGCATCGTGCATCAACTGCGCCTGGGTACGAACAAATTTGTCCCGGGCATCGAGACGCGAGCGGAGTTGTTCGTCGGCGATAAACTCCTGGTATCTACGTCCCGCCTCGGCTATCTCTGGCGATTCTTCAAGGATCTGTTTCATGACGGGGTCTTCCATGGCGTCAGGCCTCCCTCTGTTGATTATAAAATACAACCACCGCTCGAGGGCTGTCGAGGTCTTGGCCTTGTGTTGGGTGTACTGCGGTAGCTCCAAAAAGTGTAACACCATGTCCGGCAGCGGCGGGAGCGCAGGTTTCTGGACACAACTGGGGACGAACGTGGTGTGCAGTGGCGCGCCGGATGCCTCGGGGAATAGCCGGAAGTCCAGGAGGTTGATTCCGACTACCGAGTTCAGCTTGGTATAGAAGTCGCCCTCCCGAAGTTGACCACCGTAGGTCTTGGCCCAGTAGTAGAGTGCGCGAGAGCCGAAAGCGCGATGATTCGCAGACTGCGCTTCTATCGTGAACGTGGTGCCGTTGACGTCTGTTGCGCGGACGTCTACTACCGAGAACTTGCCGTCATCCGCGTCTTTTGGGTTGAAGGGGTTGGCGATCCGTACCGAGGCTACCGCTGGATACCCCGCGTCTTCCTGGATGGCAGAGAGCAGGCTTCTCAGGTAGCGGGTGCTGTGCTCACCACCAAAGACGTACTTGAAGACGAGGTCTGAGGTGAGGGGAACGGTCTGCCGATCGTCTGTGTTTTTGGCGCTGTCCATACTACACACACACCGCGTTGGGGCGCGGTGCTTGTTGTGGACGGCGATAATCGTGGCTTTGTTCCTGGCGCGGCACGATTAATGCGAGCTCTCCGTGGTCCGGCGGGCCGGTTTGGCCCTGCCACCGCCACGAGGTGTGTGCCCCGGTGAACCGGATTTTCGATCTGGAATTCAGATCCAAACGTACTCACAAAGGTCATTTCGCGGTGCTCTGATGACTATGAAGTACAGCCACCGCTCCCGGGGTGTCTATGTAGTGGCTTGATGGCTGGCGCGCGGACGTCGACTACCGAGAGCTTGCCGTCATCCGCGTCTTTCAGGTTGAAAGGATTGGCGATCCGTACCGAGGCTACGGCTGGTTACCCTGCATCTTCCTGGATGGCGGAAAGCGGCGGAACACAACTTATAGTTCCTGGATTTCCTCCTCGGGGAGGTCGGTATACCGCGCAATATCGGTTGTACTCAGTCCGTCTTGCTTCATCTTCCGCGCGGTCTCACGACGCTTTTCTCGCTCTTCCTCACGGCCTTTCTCCAGTCCCTTCTGCTCCGCGTCGTGCATCAACTGCGCCTGGGTGCGAATAAACTTGTCCCGGGCATCGAGCCGGGAGCGGAGTTGTTCATCGGCGACAAACTCTTCGTAGCGGTGGTCTGCTTCTGCTATCTCCGGCGATTCTTCAAGGATCTGTTTCATGACGGGGTCTTCCATGGCGTCAGGTCTCCCTCTTCTGGTAATAAATTGTCGTCGATATAAAAACTGCGTTTTTAATCGCCTTATAGACATCCATTGCTCGAGGGCTGTCGAGGTCCTGGCATTGTGTTGGTTGTACTGCGGTAGCTCCAGAAAGTGCAGCACCAGGTCCGGCGATGGCGGGAGCGTGGGTTTCTGGACACAACTGGGGACGAAGGTGGTGTGCAGCGGCGCGCCGGATCCCTCGGGGAAGAAGCGGAAGTCCAGGAGGTTGATACCGACTACCGGAGCAAGACGCGTGTAGAAGTCGCCCTCCCGGAGTTGGGCGCCGTATGTTCTGGCCCAGTAGTAGAGGGCGCGAGAGCCGAATGCTTGGTGATTGGCGGATTGCGCTTCTATGGTGAAGGTGGTGCCGCAGACGTCTGTCGCGCGGACGTCGACCACCGAGAGCTTACCGTCATCGGTATCTTTCAGGTTGAAGGGGTTGGCTATCCGTACCGAGGCAACCGCTGGATACCCCGCGTCTTCCTGGATGGCGGAAAGCAAGCTCCGCAGGTAGCGCGTGCTGTGTTCGGTGTCGGCACGTTCCTCCCTCCGGTCCGGTACGTGCCTGGTGCCAAAGACATACTTGAAGACGAGGTCTGAGGTGAGAGGAACTGCCTGCCGGTCTGCTGTGTTTTTGTGAGTCTCCATACTACTCACACAGCGCCTGGGGACACGGTGCTTGTTGTGGACGTCGATGATTGTTGGATTGTTGCGGTCTGATGTCGTATCCGGTTGAAATCTGCCGCCATCGCGATCCGGTTGTTTCTGCGGTGTACCGATAGAGCACCGCGGAACCGGATGGTTCAGTATTGACGATTTCAGAGATCCGGGGCACTTACTCCCGGACAGTGTGATGGATTAGGGGTCTCAGGAGGCCCTCCAGTCCGTTGGCTTTGATCTCGTACAGGGAGGCAAGCATCGTCCCGAGTTCGCCCGGGGGAAACCCCTGGCCGCGAAACCAGACGACGTAGGGTTCGGGAAGGTCGATGAGGAAGCGGCCTCTATACTTGCCGAAGGGCATGCGGGTGTTTGCGAGTTTGATGAGAAATGCGTGGTGTTCCGACAGATCACCGTCACTGGTCATGCCAGCAGTGTAGCATACGGAAGGGTGGTCAGAGTGCTCGAATTTCTTCCTCAGGGAGGTCGGTGACGGCTGCGATCTCGGCGATCGACATGTCTTTGGCCTTGAGCCGTCGCGCGGTCTCCCGACGCTTTTCTCGCTCTTCCGCGCGGCCTTGCTCGATCCCTTTCTCGATACCCTGCTCAAGACCTTTCTCAATGCCTTGCTCCAATCCCTTCTGCTCCGCATCGTGCATCAGCTGGGCCTGGGTGCGGATAAACTTGTCCCGGGCATCGAGACGCGAACGGAGTTGTTCGTCGGCTATAAACTCTTCGTAGCGGTGGTCTGCTTCTGCTATGTCCGGCGATTCCTCAAGAATCCGTTTCATGACGGGGTCTTCCATGGCGTCAGGCCTCCCTCTGTTAACAATAAAGTACAACCACCGCTCCAGCGCTGTCGAGGTCTTGACGTGTTGTTGGTTGTACTGCGGTAGCTCCAGAAAGTGCAGCACCAGGTCCGGCAACGGCGCGAGCGTGGGTTTCTGGATACAACTGGGGACGAAGGTGGTGTGCAGTGGCACGCCGGATTCCTCGGGAAAGAGCCGGAAGTCCAGGAGATTGATCCCGACCACCGGGTTCAGCCTGGTATAGAAGTCGCCCTCCCGGAGTTGGGCAGAATAGGTCTTGGCCCAGTAATACAGCACGCGGGAGCCGAACGCCTGGTGGTTAGTCGATTGCGCTTCCACCGTAAACGTGGCCCCGTTCACATCTCTGGCACGGACATCAACCACTGAAAGCTTGGCGTCCTCCGTGTCTTGCAAATTGAACGGGTTGGCGATCTCCACAGCTGCTATTGCGGGATACCCCGCGTCTTCCTGGATGGCGGAGAGCAAGCTCCGGAGGTAGCGGGTACTGTGCTCCCCGCCAAAGACGTACTTGAA